>CALDKO010000001.1 GCA_937898165.1 uncultured bacterium
AAGGTCATCAAGGTAAGGATTTTGCCCAGATAATCATGGATGCAACAAAGAGATGTAATGTCACTAACCGATACGTGATAGATGCTGATATTTTAACTAAGGATTCATTGGAAGAAATATTTTCGGTATTAAAGGTAAATATCAATACTGATAAAACCTATGATATTTATTTGGAATTACTTTCAGCTTATAAGGAAATTTCCATATATACGGTATTTGCAGCTTTGGAACTGGCTATTATTAAAGGTAATCAGGAAATGTCTTCAGTTCAAAGAACTGCTTTCCAGTCTACGTTCTTTTTTCTTCTTGGTTTTATTCATGTAAAATTTAAACAAGATTTTACCTATATAGCCGTTCATTTCATTCAGGATAAACATTTTCGAATCGTTATTGAACAGCATATTAATGCAATAACATCGAAAAGTAATGTGGACGAATTAAGCGTATTTTGGAGAATATTTCATTATAATCTTTTTGATCCGCGTACTATGGATTTTGATTATGAAAAAATTGAGGAAGGAGTAGAACAATTTTCTGAAATGTAAAATAAACAAAAGGATTGCCTACGGCAATCCTTTTTATGTGCTTATTTTGTATCACGAATTGGAATAATAAAAGAAATTCCAAATAACATAATAATTCCAAGAATGAGAAATAGATACTGTACTGGTAATATTTGTAAAATTCCACCAGCAACAATCGGCGCAATAATATAGGCAACAGGGTAGGTATTTCGGAAAATACTCATTTCACCAGCTTCTGATTTGTCTACTTTTTTGAAAAAATAACTCTCTGTTAACACTTCGATACAACTAGCTCCGATACGAGTTCCAAAGAGAATTAGTGCTAGTAAAGGAAGAGTAAAGTAGGGAAGGAAGAATAATAACGATGTGGTAGTTCCAATAATAATAAACCCTACAATCAGTAGTCGTTTTTCACCTATGTATTTATCAGCCAATCGTCCCAACGGAATTTGGGTTAATACAAAAGCAAATAGCATGATAGAAAAAATGGTTCCAATAGAATCCCAAGGAATTCCCAGTTGATCATGGAGAAAAATAGGAGAATAAATTACCATCCAGGCATAAAAAAATTGGAGAAGAAAATTTGCAGCTGCAATATTTCGTAAATCTTTGTCTTTATATAAATGACGAAGTGATGTCCAGATGTTTACTTTTGAAATATGAACATGTTTTGAGGTTGGACTTTTGATAAGGATAAACAATAATGGGACTAAAATACATCCAGCAATAGTGTAGAGTGCCGGGAATCCCATACGGGCCATAATAAAACCGGTGATAGTTGGAGCAATAACATAACCTACATTCAGTGCAGTTAAATAATTTCCACGAGTTGCACCCATTGATTCAGGGTCAGCAATTTGATCTACTAAAATATCATTTGCCAGATAAAACATAGTATTAGCTGCAAATAAAATACAAAACGCAATGAGTATCAGTATTGCATTTTGTGCAAAAATATTAATGATACAAATACTAAAAGTAATCAATATCAAACTAATCATGGTTGCGCGCGAGCCAAACCGTGCGATAGCTTTTGGTATTAAAATTAATCCAAGAATAGAAACAACTGATCCAGCAGAATATAATAATCCAGTGTATGACTCAGGTATGAATTGATGGAGAAACGAAGAGTTACTGTAAACAATCAGTGCAGTGTGGAGGGAAAATAAAAATCCGATTATATACAGTGTAAATAATGAGTGAACCTTTTTCATATATGTGCAATTATAACATATTTTTTGTTCATTATTATAAGAAATAAAATTGACTTATTACTGTTATTATATTATGGTTACAAAAAATATTACTATGATGAAATGTATTAATGATGTATTGTTTGTTCCAAAAATAAAGACTATTACAGTTAACTTATGGTTATTTGGGTCTTTATCAGTTATATTCCTGGCGATGTTTGCATTTTGTTTTTATGGATATGGCGAAGTTAATGCTATAGGAAAAGCTTGTAAATACCTGGCATATATTTCCATTGTATTATTTACTTGTGCATACAGTGCATACATTCAAATAAAAAAGGAAAAATAATTATTGTATAAATACCTACCCAAAACATTGGCTAGGTATTTTTTAATAAACAAAAAACCTCGTATAGAGGTTTTTTGAAATTATAATGCAATAACAACGGCAGTTACAATTGGTTTTTTCCCAGTTTTTTGGAATAGGAATTTTTGAATTTTATCTGAAAGTAAATCTTTTAGATTACTAATATCAAGAGGTTTTCCATCCTCAATGCCGGTCTCAACAATTTTCTTTGCAAGTCCACGAACCTTGTGGAGCAATTCCTGATTATCACGGAGGTAAATAAACCCGCGTGAACTGATATCAGGAGATTTCTTCAACATATGTGTTCGTTGGTCCAGAGTTACAATAACTGTAAAGATTCCTTCTTCAGATAATACTTGTCGGTCTCGTAACACCACTTGGTGTGCAGGCCCAACATAGGTTCCGTCAATGATAATTAAATCATGAGGTGCTCGTACGTCTAGTTTAACAATTTTTGAACCATTTTCTCGGATCTCAATTACAGCCCCATTTTCTGGTACGATAATATTTTCCTTTGTGTGACCTAATCCCATTGCTAAATCTCGGTGCATTTTCAATCGATAGTGACTACCGTGAATTGGCATAAAGAATTTATAGTTAATTTGTTTATGTAACCATTCCAATTCTCCACGCTTTCCGTGACCCGAAGAGTGTACCTGTGTATCAGCATAGGTAATAACTTTTGGATCGTATTTATATAATCGATCTTTTAATCCTTCTACAGTTCGTTCATTTCCAGGAATAACTGATGAAGAGAAAATAATAGTATCATGCTCATTTAATTTAATATATTTATGAGTTCCGTCTGCAACACGATCAAGTAATGCATATTGTTCACCTTGTGCTCCTGTCGCTAGGATCATAATTTTATTAGGTGGATATTTATGCATATCTTCCACTGGAATAACGTGATCCAGATTGGTCAGATTCAAATGTTTTACAATGGCAACGTTTGTTTTCATTGCACGTCCTTCGATTACTACATAGCGTCCATATCGTTTTGCACTTTGAATGAATTCAATAATACGTTCAACCTGAGATGCGAATGTTCCGATGAATAGTCGTCCTTTGTTTTCACGAATAATTTCATCAACTGTTTTAATTACAATTGATTCTGCAAGTGACCAACCTGGCATAGGAATACCTGTCGAGTCCATAGTCATCAATAGTACGTTTCGGTCCCTAAAGAATTTATATTGTTCAGTTTCGTGGGGTACTGGAATGCCTTCAATGTTTTCAACACGAACATCACCTGTTGAAACAATATCTCCATGAGGTGTTTCAACGATAACTCCTGTTGAATCTGGAATAGCGTGTGTTAATCCAAAGAATTTGATTTTTAAATCATCAGAAACCCGAATAGACCCATCATCTTTTTCGACAATACGAATATCCAGCGGTGCTAGATGTGGAAATTCCTCTTGTCGTTTTTTGATAAGCAACGCACCGAATTCTCGAGTATAAATTGGTGGATTACCAAGTTTTTCCATTACATAAGGAATTCCTCCAATATGGTCGAGGTGTCCATGAGTAATTGCTAGTCCCTTGATCAAATGTTTTCGTTCCTCTAGATAACTGGTGTTAGGAATAATATATTGAATCCCTGGAGTACTAGCATCTTTGAATTGAATTCCTGCATCAATAACAATAATCTGGTCTTTATATTCAACCATAGTCATGTTTTGTCCGATTTGCTCAACTCCACCAAGTGGGATAATACGAATATCACCATCTGCAAGAGGTGGGATAACATCAGGTTTTTTCTCGTAAGATTTTTCTTGATTGTTATCACGAGGTCCAGACCGTGGTCCACGATCATTGAATCGTTTTCGATCAGGTCGGAAATTCATTTTTTGGTGACCTTGGTTTGTAGTTGTATTTGTTGGTGTTCCAGGAATTGGTCCTGTTGACCGTGCAAGTAGTTCTAATGAATGTTCTAATGATTGTTTTGGTCGAATATGTGATTGAGGTCGATGATTTCCATATAAAGGTCGTGGCCCAGAAGAATGTGGTCGTGGCGAAAAACCTGATGTTGTAGGTGTTGTAGTGTTGTTATTTGATTGTGTATTGTTTTGTGTGTTGTTCATAATATATAAATTGTGAGAGTAGAAGAGTTAGTTTTTAAACATCTTCCAAACCGTATCGGTCTGTACATACCATTGGTATATATTTGCAAATCGATCGTGTTTACTAATAAGGTCGGTGATAGTTATTCCGTATACCGGACGGTGTAATGCATATACAAAATCAGGTTGATATAGCCAAATGATTGGTGCATGTGAGAGTTCTCCTTTAAGGGTAGTTAGTATATCTTTACGGCTATCTTGATCATTGGTACTGAATAGTTTTTCTATCAATGTATCAATATTTTTTGATGAATACCCTGTAATATTTAACCCGGAAACGTCTTTTTGACTACTGTGCCAAAAGGCGTACAGATCTGCATCATTTCGAACGAATTGCCCAAATAGGAGAGAGTCAAACGAACGTTTTTTGATAACTGAGTTTTCTAGATCATTTAATTGAAATATTTGTAATTCCGTATTAATACCAACAGCGCGTAATTGTTTTTGAATAATTTGTGCAGTGTATTTTAATTCTGGAGTATCAGCAGTACTAATAGTAAAAGCGAGTGCTTTTCCTCCTTTTTCTCTGATGCCTGTAGTTTCGTTTAATTTCCAGCCTAGTGATTCAAGTTTTGAAGTAATAGATTCTATTGAGGTTTTCTTGTTGGTAGTATTTTGTTCGAGCTCAGGAAGGGGGTGATTAATAGGTTTTGCAAATCCTTGGAAAACACTTGAAATAATTTCTGATGGATCAATAGCAGAGTTAATAACATTACGGAGGGATTCATCTTTGAATACATCATTTTTCTCTGTACACGACAAA
>CALDKO010000002.1 GCA_937898165.1 uncultured bacterium
ACCGCTTCCCCTCCAATTCCTGCTTCAAAAATAGTACTGTACCGTACTGAAAATCGATGAAATTCAGCCTCAGTTAACACGCGATTTGGAGTAATTTCCAAAATTTCTTTTTTAGTTACTGAAAACAAATCTTGTAACGCTGCTTTTTCTTCATCAGATTCCAATGTCTTCATTCGAATCTTGTATTCGTGTTCCAATTCTTTTAATACTTTTTGTTGTTCAGCTGCATGAACATCAGTAATGATATATCCTGCAAAATAAACTACCTTTTCCAAATTAGAAACCGGAACGTCTAACAATAACGACAATCGTGATGGGATTGCTCGCAAAAACCAAATATGTGCAACTGGTGATGCAAGTTCCAAGTGTCCCATTCGTTCACGTCGAACGATTGATTTTGTTACCTCAACTCCACATTTTTCACAAATAATTCCAGCGTAGCGAATTCGTTTATATTTTCCACAGTAACATTCGTAGTCTTTTTCAGGACCAAATACTCGCTCGTCAAATAACCCACCTCGTTCAGATCGTCCTGTTCGGTAGTTAATTGTTTCCGGTTTTAAAATTTCTCCGTATGACCAATCTTTAATTCTCTCTGGTGATGCCAAAGAAAGCGAAATGGTATCCGGTGTATACATAATTTGTTGACCATCAGTGTGTTTCATAATATGTGATTTGGAGATTAGCTAACAAATTCTTCGTCCTCGACTAATTCGTCAAGTTCGTAATCGATTTCGACCTTATTTACTGGACCTGATGCAACTCCTTTTTCTTTTCCAGTTGCTGTTTCTTTGATTGAAATGTCCAATGCAAGTCCTTTCAAGTAATTAAGCATTACCTGGAATGATGCAGGAACATTTGGTTTTTTAATTTTCTCACCTTTGATAATTGCATCGAATGTTTGTGTTCGTCCTAAGATATCATCTGATTTTACGGTCAACATTTCTCGTAATGTATGAGCTGCACCATAACCTTCCAATGCCCACACTTCCATTTCCCCAAAACGCTGTCCACCTCCTTGAGCTTTTCCTCCCAAAGGTTGTTGTGTAATCAAACTGTATGGACCAACAGAACGTGCATGGATCTTGTCTTCCACCATGTGTGAAAGTTTCAACATGTACATGTATCCAATCGCTACATCTTGATCAAATTTGTCTCCCGTAAGTCCGTCGAACAACGGTACGCGTCCTGATGCTGGGAACCCTGCTTTTACTAATTCTTCTTTAATTTCTTCTGGTGTTGCACCTGCAAATGGTGGAACAACTGCTTGGTATCCAAGTGTATTCGCCGCAAGTCCAAGATGCATTTCCAAAATCTGTCCAAGGTTCATACGTGACGGTACACCGAGAGGTGTAAGCACAATATCAACTGGCTGACCATCGGCAGTATATGGCATGTCTTCTTCTGGAAGAACAACTGACACTACACCTTTGTTTCCGTGTCGTCCTGCAAGCTTGTCACCCATTTGAATGTTACGTAGTTGTGCAACCTGGATATAAATTCGTTTCAAAACTCCTGATTCCAAATCATCTCCGTTATCACGTGAGAAAACTTTTACACCGATTACACGTCCTTTTGCTCCTTTTTCCATTCGTAATGACGTATCTTTTACATCGCGAACTTTTTCACCAAAAATAGATCGCAATAATCGCTCTTCTGGGGTTAATTCAACTTCTCCTTTTGGAGTAATTTTACCAACCAAAATATCATGTTCGCGAACTTCCGCACCAATACGAATAATTCCCTCTTCATCCAAATCTTTCAATTTTGATTCACCAACGTTTGGAATATCATGAGTTGTTTGTTCTTCACCTAATTTCGTATCACGAACAATACAATCATATTCTTCGATATGGATACTGGTAAATACATTTCGTTTTACTAATCGTTCTGAAACAATAATCGCGTCTTCAAAGTTTGCACCATTCCAACACGTGAACGCTACGCGAATGTTTTGACCAATCGCAAGTTGTCCATTTTCTGTTGTTGCACCATCTGCCAACACGTCTCCCATTTTTACAGATTGACCCATAGAAACAATTGGTCGCTGGTGATAAATAGTACTTTGGTTAGTTCGTGTATAGGTAACTAATGGATAGGTAATAACTTTTCCTTTTGCATTTTTAATTTCAATTTTTTTACCATCTACTGCAACTACTGTTCCGTCCTCATGTGCCATACATAATCGTCCAGTATCCAGAGCCACTCGGTCTTCAATTCCTGTCGCAACCAACGGTGCCATAGGAACCATACAAGGCATTGCTTGTGTCTGCATGTTAGAACCCATCAATGTTCGTTTTGAATCATCGTGTTCCAAAAATGGAATAAGTGAAGCCGCAACAGAGAAAGCTTGGTTAATAGCAACATCTATAAATTCAATTTTGTCAGCTGTTGTATAACCTGGACCACCATGAACACGCGCCTCAACGATGTCTCGGTCGATGATTCCTTTTTCGTTCATCATTCCCGCATGGGCAATAATATATTTTTCTTCTTCAAGTGCATTCAAGTAAACAATTTCTTTTGTAACTTTTGCATCTTTTACTTTCATGTACGGAGTTTCAATCATTCCGAAATCATTGATTCGTGCATACATTGAAAGCTGTAGGATAAGTCCAATGTTCGGTCCTTCAGGGGTTCGAACTGGACATAATCGTCCGTAGTGAGATGGATGAAGGTCACGAACTTCGAATCCTGCTCGTTCACGAGTAAGACCTCCGGGTCCAAGCGCCGATACACGGCGTAGGTGGTCTACTTCTGTAAGTAGGTTTTCTTGTGAAATAAATTGTGACAACTGGTTTTGTGTAAAGAATTCACGAATAGCCGCCTGTAATGGTCGCTGATTAATGAATTGAATTGGCAACAATGTATTGGTATCAATCGTCGACATTTTGTCTTGGATATTACGCTTCATTCGGGCCATCCCTTTTCGAACTGCAAGCTCTACAAGTTCACCCACAAAACGCACACGACGTGATCCTAAATGATCGATATCATCGGGTTTTGATCGTGGAGTTGTGTTTAATGTTGCAATATGTTCAACAATAGTAACCACATCATCAACGGTTAATTGTTGTACATCAATATCAGCATCCTTAATGCCTTTATTAAATCGTTTATTGAAAAAATGTCGTCCAACTTTTGATAGTTCGTATCGCTCTGACGCAAAAATTGATTGGAAATATTCTCGCGCAGAATCTGCAGGAGCTGACTCACCATCACGAAGTTTTTTGTAGATATCTACATATGCTTCACCTTTTGTTTTTGTAGTATCTTTTGATAAACAATATTCAATATATGTTCGTGCAACTTCATGTTTAAACAAATCCAAAATTTCTTCATTTGAATCTGGACCAAGAACCCGCAACAATGTTGTTACATAGAATTTTCGTTTTTTGTCGATACGTACGAAAACAGCTCCGTCTGCATCAGACTCAAGTTCGATCCATGCTCCACGTGATGGAATAATTTTAGCTCCAAAAAATACACCTTTTCGAGTAAGGTTATCGGTAAAAGAAACTCCAGGACTTCGCATTAACTGTGGAACGATTACACGCTCAACTCCGTTAATAATGAAAGTACCGTTTGGAGTAATCAAAGGAATTTCAGTCAATGAAATTTCTTGTTCTTTTACTGCACCTAATACTTTGTTATTAATTTTAACCTGAGCTTTCAACTGACCTTCAAATGTCAATTTGTTTTGCTTTGCAAAGTTTTCATCGTGATCTGGATGGATCAGACGAATTCCAGTAATTGTAAACTCAAACTTTTTATCTGAATAATCACTAACAGGTGAGTATTCTTTTACAATTCGAGCAATATCTTCGTTGAGAAACTTTTGGTATGACACCATTTGGTTCTCAATCAAGTTTGGGACATCTACCAACGGTTTTCGGTATTTACTGAAAACTTTTTTTGGTAATGCACCAACATGTGAGTTAAGGATTTTTTCCTTGGTTATTGGTTGTGACATGTTTTATATAACGAATAAAAACCTTTTTGATGATCAAAAGGTCTTTATTCATAATGAGCGAGCGATTAGTAATCTACCTCTTCGGAACTCATTCAGGTCTCGGTATTAACACTAATATAGTCCATAATTAACAAAAAGTCAATATAACATTTTGTCTTTTAGAAACAAAAAAACCTTTTATACAAAAGGTTTTTAATGGTTACTCAATAACTGAGACATCTGAAGGTGGAGTACTTGGTACCTGATCAGATGAGGTTGGTTCTGATGGTAAAACTGGATTAGGCGAAACATCTCCAGAATTATTATCTACTGGTGGTGTCACAGGGTCTGAATTGATCACTGGCGGGTTATTAGATTCAGTCGGATAAATAGTAACCACTGACGGCATCATTTGATTTTTCATTTCAAGCAATGTATGAATATCGTCTTTTGTGAGACACTGATCATCCACACAAATCTTGTCATGTACTACTAATGATCGAATACCGTTACTTGTACTTTCAAACCACCCAATCAACGCATCCCTCCATGTATTAGGAGTTTCTATGTTACCAATATCAGTAATTTTTATATTCATTTCCTGTATTGCTTTCACCAGTGCAGGAGTAAGGGTAGAGTATGACATGGCATAGCCTTTTTCTTCGTCTCCTGATACTGCTTCAGGGATGATAGGTAATACTTGTTGAGCGAGGAATCCTATTGTATGTTCATTGTTTCTGTTGTAGTTAAATGATACTGGACGGAGTTTGAGTATTTCGTTTAATCCGTAAGAAAGGTCTTGGATGTTATGTTTCTTTCGTTCATCTGATACTGCCATCCAGTTTCCTGTTCCGTTGTCTACGTATCCGATGATACCTGTGGTACCGTCTCCTACTTGGAAGATATTACCGTTGGTGTTGGTTTCGAAGTTGTCGATGGCGATACCGGTTTGACCGTTTTTGAGGATGGTGAGGGCATCGGAGGGAGTACTAAAACCTCCACCGTTAGCAAGAGTAAAGAGACGATCGTCAGGAGAGAATGCTGCTGTATTGGATGGAATATAACTTGTATTTTCACGTCCTAATACTATTTCATTAAATGAATATGCTTCAAGGTCAGTACCGAGTGTAACTGACTCATCTCCACGTGCTTGAGAACTTCCCCCAAAAGCATAACTACTTTTGCCAATCGCTTGTGTATCAGAATACGGGGCAGTGTTATTCCGATAACCAAACGTAAATGAATATTGACCAGAGGCAACACCACCAAATGCGATAGCATTTACTCCTGTTGCTTGTCCTAAATTAAATGCAGTGGTGTTAGTGTTAGAAGCAACACTACCTGCTCCAAATGCAGTAGAACCAAAACCTGATGCAGTAGGTCCATCAATACCAAAAGTTGGAAATGCAAACCCAAGTGCTATACTTCTATCACCAACATTTCCACTCGTAATATCCCACTCATCATTAAATGCAGATCCCATTCGAATAGCACGTTTTGTATTTACACCACCCAACCCATCATGATTACCATAGTTAAAGTAAAACATGTTCTGCTCGGTGCCTGGGGTATCATTTTGGAAATTGTCGTCGTTGTAGGCGAATGAGCCATCTTTCCAGAGGGTGTAGGCGTTGTGTTGACCTCCGTTACCATTACCAATGGTAAATAATTTATCAAAATTAGACCATGCATTTGTATTATTTGGAGTATAATCAACATTTGAAACTCCTAATGTTATTTCTCCAAACGAACGAGAAAATAGGTTTGAACCGATAGCAGTTGATTCATCTCCTGAGGCAATAGAACTTGAACCAAATGCAGTTGATTTTTGACCTGATGCAAGAGTGTTTACACCAAATGCAGTAGAGTCGTCTGCAGTAGCCCTACTCTTATCTCCCAATGCTACTGAATTTGCTCCACTTGCA
>CALDKO010000003.1 GCA_937898165.1 uncultured bacterium
AGAATACAGTAATACAAAAGGGAGGATGATCCCGACATAGCCAAAGAATCCTAATGCAATTTTAATATAGAGAAAATTACCAATAACTCCGCCTGATCCAAACAGACCAAGTAACATGAGTATTGCAATAATAAAAAGGACAGAAAAACTACCAATTTTTCGAAACATAGACGAATTGTCCTGTTCAGGTTTTTGATCTGTTTTTCGGAGATCCTTTTTATTATTGGATGATTGCTGTTTTTTAGACATAAAATATACCTTCATTATATCATGCATTTTTTACTTACGCTTGATACCTAAAAGTTACTTTCAGGGGTTAGTAAACGGTTATAGTTTGACCGGATAATTCTCTGATTTTCGGGTAATTAATTTTGTATATGTCCTTGATTTTTTTTCAAATGTCAGTATACTGACGGACATGAATCCATTAAACACTTCTGAGGCTTTTAGCACAGAACCAGCTGTTATTCCTGTAGTCAGTGAATCGCTCCGTTTTGTGTCGGACCGTATGGGTAAAATTACCCAGGCTGTTGTATTAATCTCTACTGTTGTCCATGACCCACAACATCTCATGAATAACCTTGTCGGTTACACCACTCAAACACTTTCTGATATGTATTCACTGGAATCAGACCCAGCATTGGCCAGTACTGCTGATGTGATACGTATTACCATTGGTTTGCGACATATTATTACTACTGCCGATATTTGCCATACTGCAGGATTATTATCTGATATGAACTATCAAATAATCATCAATGAATTAAAGAGTTTAGATCAATATGTACAGGAAAAACTTATGACGTATTGTATTGGACAGGTTACCTATCCATTTCAAATTCCTGAATCTGAATCAAAGACATCAACGACACATCAAATTTCATTGGAAAGATATTTCCAGGGTAGTGACAGTGCTGATAAACAATTACCGCAACATAATCAGTTTGAAACAAAATTTTATACACCGGCCAGAGAGGTGATAAAAAACATACCAACTGATGCACCAACAAAAATTGAACTTCCTAAAATTGTAGAAAAAAACAATCAGACACAACCTGTTGTTAAAATGACATTCAAACCACAATCCGCAGTGCATGATGTCCAAAAACCTGAACTGAAAATACAGCAACAGGCTATAAAACCAATTTCAGGTGAGGATAAAAAAGAACGTCGTGACGCTATTATGAAAACCATTCGATCAAAAGGTCAGGTAACCATTAGAGACATTTCAAAAAATATCCATGGTTGCAGTGAAAAAACTATCCAACGTGACCTGCAGGAATTAATCCAGCATGGAGTATTGATCCGGGAAGGTGAAAAGCGTTGGGCAGTATATAAATTAGCCATGAATAACGTCTAATAATAGGGGGAGGGTTGGTATGTAAGATTTTGGGTCCTATTTCGTTAGTATTACTAGGAACATCGTTATTTTCCCCTATATACCAGCATTGGTTTACAGGGCTATAACGGTACCGTTCCAGAAAATGACATAACAGATATATCAATTCATAATGTCCTTTATACAAAGATTTGGATATTTTCCAAAAACAGTATATGGCGCAATATGCAAACAATATATCTATGATATACTTTTCTGTATATTCGAATGCTGTCTCGAGGTATTTCGAAAACGCGCGCGGTGGTGGTCGTCCTTAAAACAGGATCATCACCGCGGGTGAGTATGCCACTTTGATAATGTATGACTGGTCTCGACTGTTCATACAGTGTTTACACACGACTGACGTCAAATGTGTGTGCATACAAAAATCAATCTGTCTGTATATATATCTCGTATCTATATATAGATGAATTAAAATTATAATTTTAGTTAATAATCAACACAAAAAGATATGAAAAAAATCATGATCTCTTCTGTTGCAGCTTTTGCTTTCTTTGCTATTGCAGGGTCAGTATCAGCAGTTAGTGCAACAGAAATCTACACTCCTTCAACAGGATTCCTAAAATATGGATCTGGAATGGGTGCTAAAGTTTCACAAATGGCAAATGTTATGGCTGCTCAAAAAGCTCTTAACGTTTGTACAAACTCATCATTGGTAGTAGATGGAAAATTTGGTAAAAATACAACAGGTGTATTCAAAACTTTCCAAGCTTCTAAAGGAATCGCACAAGACGGTGTTATTGGTTCAATAACAGCAGGAAAACTTGCTGATTGTTCAGTAGGAACAACTGGTGATACATCTACAGATACAGGTTCATCAACAACACTTTCAGGTGGAGCTGGTGATCTACAAGATGTAAGTGTTCTTTCAACTTATTCAAACGAAAAAGTTAAAGAAGGACAAAACGATGCTAAAGTATTAGCTTTCGAAATCGAAGCTGATAACGGATCTGACCTTTTGATCTCAAACGTTCGTCTTTCATTTGCTAATGCTGATACAGCAGGATCAACACGAATGAACAAATACATTGATGGTGTTAAAGTATGGCAAGGTTCAAAAGAAGTTGGATCTGCTGATACTTCAGATTTCTCTGAAAACAATGATGTTTACTCACGAGGAATCAACCTATCAAACGCTATTGTAAAAGATGGTGAAAAATCTAAATTCTACGTATCAGTTGATGCAATTTCAAACATTGATTCAAATGACTTAGCACAAGATTGGGCAGTTATTGTTGAATCAATCCGATTCAAAGACGCTTCAGGTGCAATCATTACTGATTCATCAACAGGTGATCTAGGAACTATTTCAGACAACAACTCTGATGGAGATTATGCTGACGCTGGTGAAATAGATACAGCAAAGAAATTCTCATTTGAAGATCTTACAACTTCAGGTGATCTAGAATTGAAAGTTTCAAAAGGAACTAACAATCCTATCGCTCAAGTAGTTGAAGCTGACAGTGTTTCTGATACTCCTGACGTAACTTTGGTTGAAGCAAAAATCAAAGCTTCAGGTTCAGATATGGCTATCGACGAAATCAAATTTGACGTAACTCCTACAGGAGCTAACTCAAACGAAATCGTTAAAGAATACAAATTGATGGTAGATGGAAAAGAAATCGACTCTGTTGATTCTCCTTCAATCGCTTCAACTGTAACAGGATACGTAACATTTACAGATCTTAAAGATGACTTTATGATCGACAAAG
>CALDKO010000004.1 GCA_937898165.1 uncultured bacterium
GGTTACGCCCGATGTGGATTTTCTTTGGAGCAAGAGAGTTGTGCAGATCTTGAGTATATGTGTTCATGCAGATAAATTCAACACCGTCTACTTTTGATTGAATCATGTGATTCAAAGCGTTTCGCCCTGATCCACCGACTCCAACAACTTTAATGCGTGCGATTGTTTCAATTTCAGGATTTATTTTTGCCATAGGAAATAAGGTTCATTCTGCGGAATTTGCAGAGGTAATTAATCAATAATAAACATAGTGTAGCAAAAAAAAGCCAAGATACAACTGGGGTATCATTGGTTTCTTTATTAGAAAACATATTCAAATTTAATGCAAATTCTGGGTTACGGTAAAAATTGTTCAAAGAAATCTCGGATAGTACCACGTGTATCTTTCCAGAATTTTTTAAGTGTAATTCCTGAGGTTCTATATTGAGGGTTTTGATTTCCCAGAAAACATAATCCATATGCAGAAAACCATGATGCATCGAGTCCTTTTTTACTTGGGATTACTTTTTCTGTTTGAACGATGGTGACTGGTAGTTTTAAATAGTTACGTGCATATGTATCTATATTTTCATGCTGGCTACCTCCACCGATCATAGTAATCCCACCTGGCAATAATCTGTCTTTATTCCATAACACCAAACGCTTTTCAATAATTTCCATAATATCCATAATTCGCGCCTCCACAATGTCTAATACTTTTCTTTTTGAAACAGTAGTACGATCAATTTTTTTACCGAATTTAATTTCCTCGGCTTCATCAAGAGAAACCTGTAATCCAAGAGCGAGGTCGTTCGTGATCAAACTTGCTCCGCATGGAATAACGGCAACATGTACCAATGCATCGTGTTCAAAAATAGAAATTGAAAGAGTTTCAGATCCGATATCAATAAGTGCTGCACCTGCAAGTCGTGCACGTTGTGATAATGCAATAACACTGGATGCGATAGGTGATGCAATGATATCAATGATATCAATACCAGCACGACTAACCACAGAAACCAGTCCGTCTTTGTGTTGAGTCAAACAGGTAACTAATGAAAAATCTGCAGCTAATTGTCCACCAGACAATCCAATAGGATCAGCAAAAAGGTCCTCACCATCAAGTTTGTATTGTAAAGGAATAGTATGCAGTACTGATTTGTTTTTTGTATGATCTAAAAATTGTTCGGTAACTTGATGATGAAGTGTCAGGATATCTTTTGCAGAAATATCTTTTTTAGTTACATTAACTGAGGTTGTTCTATGATGTGTTTCCAAACTGATTCCTCCAATGCAGACATAGGCGCGTTCTAATTTAATATTTGCCATTTTTTCAGCCATGCGAATTGCATTAATCAAAGAACGGACTGCTTCTTCCTCGTGGACAACATATCCTTTTGAAATTCCAATTGTATCACTTTTCCCAACACCAATAACACGAGGACTCATTCCAGTTCCTGCGTGTTCTGTAATTATGACGCGTGTGGTAGTACTTCCGATATCAATACCGGCAATAATTGAAGGTGTCTGGGGCATCATACGCTTATTATACTAGATATTAAACTTTTTGCGAATTTTTGTTTCATATTTTTCCATCTCGTTTCCGTGAACATAGCCTTTTAAATGCACACATCCGTGAATGAACAAGAAAGCTACATAATTTTCATATGTACGATCGAATTTTACGCATTCAGTTTTTGCCTGGTGAAGAGAAATAAAAATTTCTCCAAGATTTTTATCAACTGGAAAACTTAGAATATTAACTGGTCCTGGTTTATTTTTCCAATCCAGGTGAAGCTCTGTCGCATTTGCAATAGTTGGGAACACTAATGACAATTCGTATTTTTTCCCAAGGATTGTGTTTTTAATTTCCGACCAAGAAATTTTTGGTAGTGTAAGTTTTGTTTCGTTGGTGATAAATAGATTATCAGCTAAAGGTTGTGTCATATGAAAAGAGTATAGCAAGTTTATAAAAAAACCAAAAGAAAAACAGGATGTTATTCCATAACAGCTCCTGCTTTTTCTTTTGCTTTGTATTCACTTGTTAATTTAAGCCGTACTAATGCTGATCGTTTTGTTTTCAATTTAGATTGGTCTCGGTTGAAATAACGATTTCCACGAACTTCTTGGAGGAAGCCTGCAGTACGAACTTTTTTAACAAATCGACGAAGTACACTGCTGGTGTTTTCGTTGTTGTTTTTCTGGATGTTTACATTGATTGCCATAATGGGGAAAGGATAACATATCTGTGTAGATAATGCAACTAGATTATTGGTTACAGGAGCCCGGTTTCAAGGGTTATATCAGAATACTCTCTGATTGTTCCTAAAAACGCCATTAATTTTGATTTTTCAGTATATTCCGGGTCTTGCCAGTCATTCACAGGAATATGGACCAGTGCTGTAATCGTATAGTTTTGCGTATGTTCAAAAAATTGAGATTGAATGGAATGATCAAAATTTTTCAATGGTGTTTTTAAAAACTCTTTTGCACGCTGGTGGTCTTTACGATTTATTTTCTCCATGACGATGGTGATCAAGGTTGCATATGGTGGATAGTTATATTGCTTACGTAATGCGATATCATTTTCAAAGAATGGTTCTAAATGTTGCTGCTTGAATGCTTTTAATAATTCGTGCTCTGTATCTTTTGTTTGAATTAGAAAATGTTCATTTGTTTTTTCATACAATTGCTGCATCAACCATATTGTTTGGAATGGTGTTTGGAAATGCGGAACACTCATACAATGTTCGAATGATGCAATGATGGACATTGATACTGTATCAATGTAGGGAATTATTTTTTGAGTTCCCACCAGAATACCAGATGATTCCTTCCATGACTTTACTATTTTTTTACAAGCCGACTCTGTTTTTGTAGTTTCAGAAGTACTTTCAAAAATAGTAACATCGGGGAAAAACTTTTTAAGTTCAGTAACCAATGCATCTGTTGTGATACCAAGAGGAATTAAATTCCATCCTAAGCAATCTGGGCAGCGATTCATTGGCGGAATTTCTGTCTGACATCGTCCACATAAAAACACTCGATCAGTTTCAGATAGTGGGTTTCGTTTTATCAACTGCATGATTCCAGTACAGTTTGGGCAGGTGACGGTAAAACCACAATCACGACAGGTCGTCGTCGTTGCAACACCTTTCCGTGCAGAGAAAATAAATACAGGTTCTTTGTTTTGTAAACTATGTTTTATTCCTTCGATTGTCATTGATGAAAGTAAATGCGAAACATAGGTATGATCCTGCATCGATTCTTTTTTAATTAAGATAATATTTTTCTTTGATTCCTTATTTGGTTTTCGAGTTCGTTCAGTAAATGCTTTTCGTTCTGTTAGCAATTGAATATGTTCAGGTGATGAAATTGAATCTGCAAGGTATCGATTATAGCCGAGCGTTTCTGCAAGTTGCAAAAGAATCGGTCGGAAATCAATGTTCCATCTAAAATCCTGCGTGTAATAAGGTGATCCAGATGATTCAATAATGAATGCGCCAATGTCATTTCGTGGAATCATTGAAAATTGTGGAGTTGTACAAATTATGACCGGTTCAACAATTGATTCCAGATGCTGATATACTTTTTCACGTTTTGCAGGTGTTATTGCCCCAGATAATTCAAACACTTTTTGCTCTTTGTTATTTTCTTGTAAGAACTCAATCAGCTTGTCATTTTCAATGACAGTTGGCGTAACGAATTGGATGCTTTGTTTTTTTGCAAACGATTCGCGGATCAATAATTTGTAATAATCGAACCGTTCATTTGTTGGAAGTTCGATGATTCTAATTTCCGGTTTTATACTGGACAATGGTTTCCATTTTTGAAAATAATCAAAAATTATATCAGGGAAAAAAGTTGTCAGTAATGTCCCAACAGGAATTAATGTTTCCAGTGATATGTGTTGCAGTGTTGTTAGAATTTTAGAAGGGAATCCTTTTTCTGCAATCACTGCACCAATCTGTTTTAATGAAAACGATCCGCTGCGGATGCTGGATTTCATATCACGTGCATCAGTTTGATTTATAACAATTCCTGAAATAGTTTTGGATTGTAAAGGAATTTCTACCAATGCGCCGATAGGAACCTGGCGTGCAGAAAAATACGACAAGGTGTCGCGCGGGATTCCTTTTCGTAGTGGAATGATATCCAGAATATACATACGGCGACTATAGCATATTTTTGAAATTGTCCGAGAAATGGTCGAAATATATCTATTTGCTTTATTTGTAAATATATGGTATTTCTACATAAAATAGTAACTAACTTTAAAAAAAATAGAAATGAGCAATCAAGTTTTAAAAATCAGAGGAGGTAGCTCTCTGTTTGGAAACGTATATTTACCTTCCAATAAAAATGCTATCTTACCAATTCTTTGTGCAAGTATTTTAGTTAAAGGAAAAGTAACCATAGAACAAGTTCCTAAAAGTCCTGACGTGTTCAGGATTATAGAAGCACTTGAAAAAATTGGTGCAACATGTGCATGGTTGGATGAAACCGACAACCTCGCAATCGATACAAAAGATATTCATTCGTATGAAATTGATTCGTGTGTTGCCGATATGCAGGCAGGGATACTTTTTGCTGGCCCATTATTAGCGCGATTTGGTAAAGCTATTATTCCACGTGGAAAAGGTTGCAAATTAGGCTATCGTGGCCCAGAAAAACACATTGATTTTTTTAAACGCGCAGGAGTGTCGTCTTATGAAGAATCAGGTAAACTTTTTTTTACGGAAGATATTCCTAAAAGAGAGCTTCCGATTAATAAACCAGGCCCTATAAAAGATGGTGTCAAAGTCAAAATTATTTCATTTCCTAAACCTGCAGTAACACCAACAGAAAACATTTTAATGTATTTAGTTGGACGACCAGAAGAAGTTTGGAGTTTGCATGGATTGGCACAGGAACCGCACGTTGATGATTTGGTAAATTTTTTAAACCTTATCTCATCAACAGAGGTTATTAAGGGTTATGGCAGCTCTCGTAAGGTTCAAGGAACCAGTGAGCGAAAGACAGATGTATCATTTAAGACACAGTTAGATCATGTTGATGCTGCTGGATGGATTAGTCTTGCAGCAATTACCAAAGGATTGATTACGCTAAAGAATGTTTTTGAAACAACAAAATCAATTACAAACATTATTGAATTTTTCAAACCATTTGGAGTAAGTTTTCGCCGGATAGATGATGATCTGGAGGTAGATTGTGAGCACTATGTTTTTTCACCAGACGATACGGTGGAAAAATATAATGAATTTTCATGGAAAGTTGTTCCTGGTCCTTGGCCTCAAGAGCCGGTGGATACACTACCATCGTTTGCTGCACTTGCTACAACTAATCGGGGATTAGGTACAGAAGTTCATATCGTGAATCATATGTTTGAAGATGGTTTGCGTTATGCAAAATGTTTTCGTGATATCGGACTTGGTATCATTGAACAAAACATGATGTTTTCTATCAAGGGATATCAACCGTCAGTTGTGCATTCAGAAGTGACTGCACCAGATGTTATAGAAGGCGCACGTGCTGTTATTTGGGTAATTCTAGGATTGCCTAAAGGTTCAGAAGTAATCGTAAGAAACTGGCATCCTATTTTACGTAGGAATCCAAATATCATTGAAATTTTAAAAGAGCTTGGTGCAGACATTGAAATTGTCGATCAGGAAAGTTAATACAACAGCAGGCCATCCAACACAATCGTGTGGGTGGTCTTTTTTTATTTTCTATGCTAAATTCGTGGCATCTATGAGTTTTTTTTCACCAAAATTAGGTATTGATCTGGGTACTGCAAATACCCTTGTATATATTCCTGGAAAAGGAATTGTGTTAAACGAGCCTTCTGTGGTGGCTATTTCTGAATATACCAAGGAAATACTAGCAATCGGTGTTGATGCGCGCGACATGTTGGGCAAAACAGTGGATGGTGTAATTGCTTATAAACCTATGCGCGATGGCGTTATTGCGGATTATCGGATGACCCAGGCAATGCTTGCACACTTCATTAAAAAAACTCTCGGCTTTTGGTCATTTTTGAAACCAGAGGTTATGATTTCTGTACCCGCTGGTGTAACATCAACAGAGCGACGTGCAGTGGTAGAAGCAGCACTCAAGGCTGGTGCAAAAAAAGCTCACATTGTGCGTGAGCCAATTGTAGCTGCAATCGGGGCAGGAATTCCAATTAACGAACCAATGGGTCATATGGTAGTGGATATCGGAGGTGGAACAACGGATGTTGCGGTAATTTCTCTTGGTTCGATTCAGGCATGTACATCGGTGAAATGTGCAGGAAATAAAATCGATCATGCAATTACTGTGTATTTAAAAAAGAAACATAATCTTGCAATCGGTGATCGAACTGCAGAAAAAATTAAAATAAAAATCGGATCAGCGGTGCCAATTGATGAACCTCTTGAAATCAACGTAAAAGGACGAGATTATATTTCAGGACTTCCACGATCAGTGACGATTAATACAAATGAAATCGTTGATGCAATTGATGAAGAGCTACGACAGATTATTGATGCAATTAAATTAGTACTCCAGGATACACTACCGGAACTTGCATCAGATATTATTGATACTGGGATTGTTATGACCGGTGGATCATCACAGCTTCGTAATTTACCAGAATTGGTATATCGCCGAACCGGCGTAAAATCAGTTTTATCAGAAGAGCCACTACATGCAGTAGTTCGCGGAATCGGTATTGCATTGAACCATTTGGATCAATATAATCGTGCACTGCTTTCAAAGCCATTTTAAACAGCCGTTGCTGTTTTTTTGTGTAAATTAAAAATCACGCTATAATCAATCTATGAATTTGAATCCGAATTATCTCCATCATGCATATATATGTAGAGGCTCACAAGTAGCCTGGAAACAGGAACTGCGAGATTTTTTTGATACAAAAATGTCAGACATGGTATGGATTGATTATCAGTATGAAAAACTTGGCGTTGATGAGGTTCGTGAATTACGCGAAATACTTTCAGAAAAAACCGCAGGGAGATGTATCATAATTGATGCAGAGCGGTTTACATCAGATGCACAAAATGCATTTTTAAAATTACTTGAAGAACCTGCAGAAAATACACATATATTCGTTTTAATTCCACCACAGGTATTTATTTTGGAAACCGTACAATCACGAACTATTGAATTGTCGCAAACCACAACGGTTCAAAATCCTATTTCACCAATTAAAGATTTCCTATTTAACTCTGTCGCGGGTAGGTTGGATTCTATAGAAACCTTAACTAAATCACGAGAAGAATCTTTGCAATCATATGAAGTTCATCAATTTCTGGATCAATTAGAATCTGGATTGTATACAGTTTTTTCTAAAAAACAAAATTTACAATATGCAGAATATTTTGCAGCGATTCGTGATGCGCGTAGCTGGGCAATGCAAACAGGTTTTCCAATGAAAAATATTGTGGAATATCTGGCGATGGTATTACCAGAATTTGGAAAGAAATAATTATATTTTTATGAAATACATCGCAACAATTGAAATACCGAAAAATTCAGATCGTAGAATTCATAAAGGATATGAAGATCATATTAAAGGGAAATTCGTTGATTTTGGACCTATCAGTGAAAAAATTACTGCTAATGGTGGACGAATGCCAGTTGCATATGGATTTATTGAAAATACCCTTGGAACAGATGGAGTACCTGACGAAATTGATGTTATGGTTTTTTCTGAGAATGAATTAAAAACAGAGGATTCTGTTGAGGTAATTCCTTTTGCAATTATGGTTCGACAGGATGGAGATTATAAAGTTCTAGCACATGATAATACAATAATATTTAATTCATTTGAAGAAGTTCCCGTTGAAATGCAAAAGATGTTAATGGAATTCAATGGTTTTAAATTACCAATTATTGAAATTAAAAAAATAAATTTGAAAAAAGATATTGAGTCAAATAAAGCAGAAGAAGAAGTTATCATAAAATTACTTTTAAAATTTGATGATTTAATAAAAAATAAGGATTTTATATCAGCAGAAAATGTTCTAAAAGAAGCTTTAGTGTTACAAAAACCGATAAAAAAGTATGGATATATTATTAAATTAGGATTGGC
>CALDKO010000005.1 GCA_937898165.1 uncultured bacterium
CTATAAGCCATATCTTGTTGGTGGTTGTGTGCGTGATGTATTAATAGGACAGATTAATAATGTTTCACGTGAACCAAAAGATTGGGATTTAACCACTAATGCAGAACCATCAGAAATCGTGAAACTATTTGAAGATAAGGGTTTTAAGGTGGTGTATGAAAATAACTTTGGTACGGTATCAATTGTTTTTGAAGAAGAAGAGCTCAGTAGTTCTGTCCGGGAAATTCAGGTAACTCCATATCGGATAGAAGGATCCTATTCCGATAAACGACACCCTGATAGTGTGTCGTTTAGTAAAAGTATTCATGACGATTTGTCTCGACGAGATTTTACGATGAATGCAATTGCAATGGATCCTGAAACATTTGAATTAATTGATCCGTTTCACGGGAAACAGGCAATTGAAAAACAAATGATTATTTGTGTAGGGAATCCGAATGAACGGTTTTCAGAGGACGCATTGCGTATTATACGTGCTATTCGTTTTGCTGCGCAATTGAATTTTACTGTTTCACATGAAACCATGAATGCAATTATTGAAACTAGGGAATTATTGAATAATATTTCTGCAGAACGAATTCGTGATGAATTTATTAAAATTATTAATTCAGCTAATCCTGGGATTGCATTGTTTCACATGAAACAATTAGGATTACTTGAAATTATCTTGCCTGAAATTATTCCAGGAATTGGATGTGAACAGGGAGGTGTACATATATATGATGTATTTGATCATTTGGTTCATGCCGTGCAACATGCCGCTGACAAAGGGTATACGTTCCATATTCGTTTAACGGCACTGTTTCACGATATTGGAAAGCCAAAAACCCGTCGGCCAGGTAATAAAAAGGCATATACGTTTTATGGACATGAGGTTGTTGGTGCGCGGATTGCAGGAAAAATAATGGAACGATTGAAATTTCCAAAAGCAGACACGGAATTAATTATAAAATTTGTACGTTGGCATATGTTTTTCAGTGATACTGAGTCAATCACATTGTCAGCAGTGCGTCGTATGATTGCAAATGTAGGAGCAGAGCACATTTGGGATTTAATGAAAGTTCGTGAATGTGATCGTGTTGGAATGAATAAGACAGAGGCACCATATCGATTGCGTAAATATTTTGCAATGATCGAGGAATGTTTGCGTGATCCAATTAGTGTTTCACAATTAAAAATAGATGGTAATTATTTAATGAATGAGTTACACGTGAAACCAGGACCACGTATGGGTTGGATGTTGCACGCATTGCTCGAGGAAGTTTTGGAGGATCCAGAAAAAAACACGATTGAATATTTGTCAGATCGTGTGAAACAGATGGAAGAAATCCCAGATAAAGAATTAAAAGCAATGGGTGAACAGGGAAAACAAGTAAAGGAATCAGCAGATCAAGAAGAAGTCAAAAAGTTACACGTGAAACACAATGTAACAAGGAAACCAAAAGGGAAATAAAAAAGACTGAACAATTGTTCAGTCTTTTTGGGTATTAAATTAAGAATATTCATTTGCTAGTTTTCTAGCCAATATAATTTCATCGTTTTCTTTACGTTTGTTCGCCATATCTTTTTCAATCTTGGATTGTAAATCGTGTTTGAATTGAGGTTTTAGTTCGCTATTAAAATAACCGACAACTCTTTTTAAAATCTTTTCAGTATCAAGAGTTTCATTTTCTTCTGCTATATATGATATTTCAGTATACTCTTTTATTTTCAAATGATTTTCTAATACTTGTTGCTGATAATCAAACCCAACTAATGAATAAAACATGTCTTTTGACATAGAATAAGTTTTTATCCGGTAAGCAGTATGATTACTGATACTACTTCTAACTCCTAACTTTAATAGAATGAATGAAAGTAATATCCCGATAACAGCAGTTCCAATAATAATGGTGTCTAAACTGTTTTCAAAATAATCATCATTATAATTAATTTTAAAACCAAACCAGAACATTACTGTTCGTGCTGCAGAAAATGCAGCTATCAAACCTAAAAAGAAGGTAAGGGTACCCATCCAAGTAAAGTCTTTGGCGTACTGGACAACCCCTATTTCATCTTGTTCTAAAAATATACCAGATTCCTGTTGATCAAATAACTGCTTTGCATTTTTGTTAATTTCTCTTATTCTTAAAAAAGATAAACAACTTAGACCTGTGATGGCAAAAATTCCAGCAATAAGTCTTTTAGTGTCGTGCATGTAAGGCAGCTGATAGGCAACGATCATTAATATACTAATGTATAGTACGTAGATTACTTTCAAAGTGATAAATTTCTTCAT
>CALDKO010000006.1 GCA_937898165.1 uncultured bacterium
ACAAAATTAATATATCCATATTTTTCACTTACGTTCTCACTGTCGACTCTACCATCCATATCGCGGATAATTCCGCGTACATCTCGTGCAGTATCTTTTACATCACGAGTTTTTATATTTCCAGAATAGGAAACTTTCATAAATTCACGCGTATCTGCAATTGAGCCATTTTCGTTCTGGTTAAACCAATTACTTCCAAAACTCTGACGCATAGGATTTGCAAGTGTTCGACTGCCACCACCATCAAAATCAATCGTAGTAATTTCATTATAACTAACATCATCGCCTACAGAAACACCCATTGAGCCATTTATAATAGTAAATCCAGCAAATAACAGAAACCAGATTAATACTGCAATAAATATTTTAGTTAATTTTGAGGTATGGGTATGTTTTTCTTCAGGAGTTTTACTGGTAAAAGATTTTATCAATTGCCATACAAATAATACAGCAAGTGCTAATGTTACTATTGGAAATGACATTTTAATCAGGCTGAATATAAAATCAAATGTATTATAGAATCCACTATTAAAACCAGATTGTGAAGCTAAAAATATAAATACAATAACACCAACTAATATGACGAGACCAAGCCATTTAAAAACCTTTCCCAACGATACTGTAACTGTTTTTTGTTCCATAATATGTTTAATTAATAATTAATATCTAAATTATAGAACTAAATAATTATTATCGCAATTAATGATAATCCTGTTACAATATCAGTATGAATTCAAATGAAAAAACAGTAATTTTTGCAGGTGGATGTTTTTGGTGTGTCGAACACGATTTACGTGAACTTCCTGGTGTAACGAATGTTATATCAGGTTATTCTGGTGGTCAAAAACCAAACCCAACCTATGCAGAAGTTTGTAGTGAAACAACAGGTCATCGTGAAAGTGTAGAGGTTACCTATGATCCATCACTAATTACATTTAAAAAATTATGCCAGTTTTTTCTTGATCATATTGATCCAACTGACAATGGTGGGCAGTTTTTTGATCGTGGCGAATCATATAAAACTGCAATTTTTTATGCAGATGATATAGAAAAACAAATTGCAGAAAGTTTAGTGAAAGAACTGGATGAAAGTGGTTTGTTCACACCAAAAAAAGTCATGGTGGACATATTACCTAAAAAACCATTTTATTCTGCAGAAGATTATCACCAGAATTATGCAGAAAAAAATCCTATGCATTATGGAGCCTATGCGACAGGTTCTGGACGTGTACAATTCGTAGCGCAGACATGTGATACTCGCGATCAGAAGAAAATTCATTGGAAGGATTAGAATTCTTGACAATCTGTTTTATTTCATTAGAATTTATAGTAATAAAACCAAATATATGGAAGAAAAAGCCATAGAATCAGCCGATGTAGGTACTTCATCATTAATTGCTCAAAAACTAGAGCATGATCAGGAAGTTCATAATGAGGTTGAAACAATGTTTACTAGTCTAAGTAACACAATGACAAACGAAGATATTTCTTGTCTTCGCGTTCGTTCTAAGTTAATTAACTAACCAAACTTAAAATCCAAAAAAAAATGTACTGCGACCCTTAGGTCGCTTTATTTTTTATGATATACTTATAAAAAATTAACAATATGAGACAGTTAGAAATAGTGTTCCCAGAAATTAAGGAAGATATTGATCCAGCTCAGATTTCCTTGGAATTAAAATAAAAGCCCTAGTGGCTTTTTTATGTTATTATTCCTATATATGAAACTTTCAGAAAAAAAGTGTATTCCATGCGAGGATAACTCAATTCAACCTCTTTCGTGTGATGAAGTACAAAAAATAATGAACGAATATGTAATTGATATAAAGGGTTGGGAAATTAATGATGCATGTACCCATATTGTACTTGAAAAAATGTTCCCAGACTTTTTAACAGCAATGCAATTTGTGAATAGTGTTGCAGGTATTGCTGAATCAGTAGGTCATCATCCAGATATTTCCATATGGTATAACCGTGTGCAGTTGGATTTATGGACGCATTCGATTGGAGGATTGTCAGAAAATGATTTTATTGTCGCTGCAAAAATTAACGAAATCAAATAACTTCCAGAAATGGTTGTTTTTTGATAGACTGTAAACATATGACCACTTATATCATCACTATTATTATTGCATTAATCGGGTTTATTCTTGCGTCAGTAATTCGGCACAAGAAAAAAGTTGGACAACCGTTGGTATGTCCGATTGGTTTTGATTGTGAATCTGTAGTTAACTCATCATATGGTAAATTTTTTGGTTTCGATATTGCAACGATCGGTGTTGGATATTATGGGTTTATTGCTGCTTTGTATGGATTTTTTGTAGCACTACCAAGTCTTGTTCCAGATTATCTATATGTTGTTGGATTTTTATTATCAGTGGGTGCAGTTATTTTTTCTATTTATTTAATAATTATTCAAGCGTTAGTAATTCGGGAATGGTGTTTATGGTGTGTATTGTCTGCAATTACTTCTATTGCATTATTAATTGCATCAGGTGCTGCAATGGGTGGTAATCTCAACATATTTCTTTTGGAATATAAAATGATTATTGTAATTCTTCATGCATTGTCGGCAGCTTTGGGTGTTGGAACAGTGCTTGTGACTGATGTATTTTTTATGAAATTCTTGAAAGATTATAAAATTTCAGTATCTGAATCAGATGTATTAGATACATTGTCTCAGATTGTATGGTTCGCACTAGGTATGCTCATATTAACCGGCGTTGCGTTGTATATTCCAACTGCTGCAGAATATCTTGCAAAGACAAAGTTCATCGCAAAAGTTTTCATTGTCGGTGTGATTGCAGTAAATGGTGTATTACTTAATTTATTAGTTGCACCAAAGTTAGTAAAAATATCGTTCGGAGAAGAGTCGGTAGATCATCCGGGTGAATTGCATCATTTACGTAAAATGGCTTTTGCTTTCGGCGGTGTTTCAATTGTTTCCTGGTTAGCTACTTTTGTTTTAGGTTCTGTCAGATCAATTCCACTATCAGTAGGTGCAATTCTAGGAATTTATATATTGTTGGTACTTGCAGCTGTAATTGGTAGTCAGATTTTTGATTACAAGGTAACTCGACATAAATTATAAAGGTTTCAAAAAAGACTCTAGATTTTTCTGTTCAGATATGGTAGA
>CALDKO010000007.1 GCA_937898165.1 uncultured bacterium
TCTTCTTTTCCAGAGGCAAAACCAAGTCTATTCATATGAGCTTGAAGTATTTTCACTTCTGTTACTTTCATCTTTGCAAATTTACTATAGAAACCATTTCTTGCCCCAGCTTTTAAGTTTTGAGATTCGAACGCATTTAGTACTAGCTCTAAATGTATTTGAGATTATCTAACTAAAATAGTATTCTCATCAAACATTGGAAGTTCTTGTCCAACATTTATAAAAAGTGCCTTGCTGGGATTTGAAGAATAAATCTCAAAGTATTGAACACCGCTATTGCCCATACCATAACCTGCACAGGTACTATTTATAGGTTCATTCTTCCCATCACTTTCAAACTTTTTCAAGGCATCACCCGTTGGCATTAATGTATATCTAGTTACATCAGTTCTACTATTATCTACTTTTGTGAAAGCACATTTATCTGATACTTTCCAATCTTCATTATCAGATAGTAATGGGATAACACTTCCGATAGATTTATCTTTTAACTCAAAAACTTGGATTAACTGCTCGATTGCGAAAGGACTTCCGTTTGTAACATCTTCTAAAAATACACCTGGTAATGTCTCACTTGTATTAACTTTTAATTTCTTATCTACATAGTCACAAGACTGTCCCCAAAGTTCAAGCCCTGCACCAACTACCTTTTCCCATTTACAATCTGGATATGCTTCTCTACTAGGTTTATTTTCATTCTGTGAGATTTCTTTATTTGCTTGTTCCGTAAGATAAAAAATTGATGCTGTTATATAAACAGAAAAGACAACAAAAATAGTAATAAATATTCCAAATATCCATTTATCATGTTTTTTAGGGTTATGGAATAATGACCAGATACTAATTAGAAGTCCTATGATTATTCCAATTGTAAATAAAGAAAAACCAACAGGAATGAGCCCAAAGGGCTCCACAAGAAGCCCATCATCTGCGACATGAGAGCCGATGATGTCATACACAATAAAACAAGAAAGAGAAAATATGATAGATATTATAGGTATTATATATTTTTTCATATATAAAAATATTATCTGAAGAAAATAGAACCAGTATCAAGCTTCATTGTCAGCACTAATTCACCTTTTGATGTAAACAAAAATCCTTCTGTTTGAATCAACATCTTAGTAAAATCATCTTCTTGAGAGTTTTCACAATACATTTTGGTTGAAAACATTTTATCATCAAAAGTTATTTTATTACCTTTTATAATATATCCACCACCCATATTATTACAATCAGTTGTTGCAGAAAAAGTATTATCTTTATTGAAAGTAATAGCAAACTTATTTACGACAAGAGGTTTTACTACTTTATCATCACTATATTTTGTATTTACCCAATTCCATGTCTTCATTCCTAAGGTCATTTTAGCTGAGTCAGCCTCACCCTCAAAATCTTTAACGACAATTCTCTCTGGCTCCGATGTTGTTTTATCTGATAATATTTCTTCGTCAGTTACCAAATCAACTTTTTCACCCTTTTCATTATAGATATCATCATTAGTAAAATTAAATTTATATATCCCTAAACCTATAATTATTAAAACTAAAACTATCAAAACTATTGTTATTTTTTTCATAATTTATATTCTATCATAATTGTAGAATATTATAAACACACACAGAAGATAGAGTGCCTCTGATGCCAGAATACACGGAGTCGCAAAAAATAGCGGACTTCTTTCCGGGCTATTAAAAGTTTTGACTGAAAACAGAATCTTTAATTTTTCGAACCATCTAAATATCTAGCAACGACACATTTCGTGCTAGCTGTCAATAGCGGAGGATGTGAGATTCGAACTCACGGACAGTTTTACCCGTCGACAGTTTAGTAAACTGTTGATTTAAACCACTCATCCAATCCTCCTTATTATCAGGATTCGCCGATTACATCGGCAGGTGACTTTCCGAAATAGTCGGAATGAATTCCTCCTCTTTCAGGAAAGTCCTTTCGAATCCTCACGAAATGTCCCCCGGACATTTCTTCTCTCCTGCACTACGTGCACTCGCTCCTGCGGAGACGAGAGGATTCGAACCTCCGAGGGCTTTAACACCCTGCCTCTTTAGCAAAGAGGTACGTTAGACCACTCTGACACGTCTCCATTTCTTAAACATTGCTAATCTAGCATAAAATATAAAATAAAAAAAGTGGGGTATATGATTATTTGTGAGATAGGTACTTGCATCGTTTTTCAAACATTGTATACTGGTTCCATATGGCATACCGAATATTAATTGTGGAGGACGATGATTTTCTACGATCATTGGCAGTAACAAAATTAACAGCAGAGGGTTTTGCGATGGAAACTGCAGCTTCAGGTGATGAAGGATTACAAAAAGCTATTGCAACACCGCCAGATCTTATGATTTTGGACTTGATGTTACCACAACTTTCAGGATTTGAAATTCTAGCAAAAATTCGTGCAAACGAATCAACTAAAAAGATGAAAATAATTGTATTTTCAAACCTTGGGGAAGAAGCAGACATTAAAAAATGTTTAGACATGGGAGTGAGTGAATATTTAGTAAAAGCAAACTTTACATTAGACGAGTTGGCAGAAAAAATTAAAACGGTATTAGGCAAATAAAAAACACGACTTACATTAAGTCGTGTTTTGTTGTGTTATTGATTAAACATACCACAAGAGGCCTGCACATCGAATCCTACTTTTTGAATGAGATCGATCCGGGCATTTGGTAATAATTCCTGCATAATTTTCATATTGCGCGTAATGGTCTTTTCCTCAGGCTCCTTGCCTTGTTTTTCTGAAAAGGGATTGTAACGAACAATGTTTACGTTTACTTGGAGTCCAGCCGCATTAATAGCATCACAAATTGCTGTAACAGACCCAATAGTATCATTCTCATGCTCAATAAATGCAAAATGAATTTTTGGAATTTTTCCAGAATACTGTTGCCAGTCCACTAACATTTGTAGGGATTGTTTTACTGGCAATGATTTTGGTAACCAACGTTTTCTAAATTTCTCATCAACACTGTAGATCGAATAATATAATTCTGGTTTAATTCCAGGAAAAATGTTTTTCAATTGTTTACCATCTAATGTTTTTGGCATGATAGTTGAAATGTTGAACTGTGGAATCAAAGAACGTTCGTATGCCAATCTCTGTAATTCTGAAAGAATTGCATGACTGTCAGACAATAGGTACGGATTCACCAATGCCTCACCGCGAGCCATAAAATTGAAATTAACAACTTCTGCACGAGGTGCGTTTTTGTCATACCATTGAAGTACTGTTTTTGCCTGTTCAATAAATTGCTGTGGTGTTACGTCGACAAGCTTAGTTTCACCCATTGCTGTCAGGTGACACATTCTGCAAGCTTGGACACAGCCAGTTTGCGATGATAGATATACAACAGCATACCAATCTTTTCTCCGGACATAACGTGCTTCTATTTTACCCACGAAATCTCCAGTAGAAATAAAATTAACCGAATGGTCGTCTCGGCTTTGTAATATTTGCTTTCCCATATTAAATTCTTTTGTTTAACTAACATTAAACAAAAAACACGTTTTGTCAAATAACAAATTAATGTGCGAGGGTGAATGCACCAACCATTGTTACATGAGGATCCAGAATCTTTTTCAGCTCATCTAATGTGCCACCAGTGGTGGTTACATCATCAATGATAATTGCCAGTGCATGCGGGGAAAGTTTTGCTTTCCCCGCATCTTGTATTTCAAAAGCATTGTGGATGTTTTTTAATCGTTTTGTACGGTCAGTAATTAATGCCTGTTTATCTGTATATTTTGATTTGATAACAATACCTGTTTCAACTCGAACAGGTATTGTTAGTTTTGATTGTAATAATTGCTGATAACTGCTTGCAATTATCTCGGCTTGATTATACCCACGATCTAAAAAACGGCTGCGGTGCAATGGGACGGGGATAATGATAATTTCAGAACAGGTATGAACGCGTGCCATACCAAGTGTCCAGCCAACAATCATGATTTGTTTTTGTTGTAATAATTGGTTAATAAATTCTTGGTCAGGAAAATTTTTTAAATGTCTGATACAGGTAGACACAGATTCATCACGATATCGATATAAGGAAAACAACCAAGGTCTTCGCATTTCACGAGTAAGAGGCAGTAAAGATGAACATGAATTACAAATATTAATCTTGGTATCTTCATTACCACAAAGGATGCAACTTGGTGGGAACAGGTACGAAAAAATGCTTTTTAATAACGTAGAAATCATAACTTAGAATGGATATTTTATCATTTTTTCTAGCATAGAAAAACCATTGCACTTATTAATTAGATAATGATATACTATCAGCATGTTTGACAGTATAAAAAAGCTTTTTGCAAATACAAAAATATCTATGCCAACTATGAGTAAAGCCGGTTCCAGTGTTTGTGGAATCGATATTGGTAGTGGATCAATAAAAGTAGTTCAGATTAAGGAAGAAAAAGGGAAAATTATTTTAGAAACATATGGAGCATTATCGCTCGCACCTATTGCAAATGAACCTATTGGAAAACCAGCAAAATTATCAGAGGCAGATACCGTAAAGGCAATCACACAGGTTTTGAAAGAAGCTCGTGTTACTGCAAAAGATTTTGTTATTTCATTACAAGCAAATGCAATTTTGGTGTTCGTGGTTACTCTTCCTCGATCTGTGGAAAACCAACTGGAACAAGTTATTCCAAATGAAGCTCGAAAATATATTCCTGTTCCGCTCACAGAAGTTTCACTCGATTGGTTTATTATCCCATCAAAGGAAACATATGATCAAGAAGCTGCAGCACCTGCACCTACTATTGAAGTGTTAATCGTGGCAGTTCGAAATGAAATGCTTCAAAATTACCAAACAGTATTACAACAGGCTGCGATCAGTAATCCTGTTTTTGAAATTGAAAGTTTTGCCACCATGCGTTCGGTTCTTCGTCGTGAAATTTCACCAGTGCTCATTGTTGACGTAGGAACTGGATTTACCAGCATGATGATTGTAGAGTATGGAATTATTAGAATTTTTCATGTAGCTAACCGCGGATCAGCATTCGTAACAGATTCATTAGCGCGCAGCCTGTCAGTCCCATTTGAAAAAGCAGAGGAAATGAAATTTAATGCAACAAAATATCCTGACGTAGAAAAATTGTTATTGAGCTCTCATGAATACCTGGTATCGGAAATAAAACGAGTATTGTTGGAATATGAACATACGCAAAACAGAGTTGTTTCCAAAATTATCCTTTCAGGTGGTGGTTCAACCGTTGCAGGGTTTAAAGATATTGTTGCAAAAGAGACAGGTATGGAAACAGTTATGGCGGATCCGTTTTCAAAAGTGGATGCTCCAGAATTTATGCGACCACTGTTACAAACTTCTGGACCAGAATTTTCTGTTGCGACTGGGCTTGCATTAAAAAATATGTTGTCTTTTTAATTACTATCACGTATACTATTAATAACTTTCTATGGAACAAGAATTTCGTACAACCTTCATACCTAAAAAACCTATTGTCCAAGCAACAGCTTCTTCATCGGTACAAACTTCAAAACCGGTAGGAATTGTTTTTGTGATATCTCTACTTATTTTTATTGTTAGTCTTGCAATAGGTGGTGGTGTGTATGCGTATAAACTATATCTTCAAAAAGATGTTGATGATTTATCTGTATCACTAGACAAGGTTCAAAAAAATCTTGACCCAAACGCAATCAAGGAATTTTCAGTGATGGATAAACGATTACGTAATTCAGAATTACTCTTGAATAAACACGAGGTGATTTTCCCAGTATTCAAGGTATTAGGCGCAACAACATTACCAACCGTACGTTATACAAAAATGGACGTTGCTTTTAATGAAGCAGGGGATTTGGATGTTGCTCTCTCAGGTGAATCTGATGGATATCGTTCAATTGCATTACAATCGCAGGCGTTAGCACAAAATGCTGATTTACAAGATACTATTTTTTCAAACTTTGTAGTTACTCCAAAGGGTCGGGTTTCTTTTGATCTATCATTTACGGTTCCTAAATCTGATCTAGCATTCAGTAAAAATATAACTTCAGAAGATCTCACTCAGACACCGGTAGTTGAAGAAACTCCATCACCGGTAGCTGATCAGGTAGCACCTGCAGCCGAAGCAGTACCTCAGGCGGTAGATGCAACAGTGCAACCATAACCTTAAACTATTATGAGAACTATACTTTCTATCATTATGATATTGGCATCGGTTGGTGGTTTTATTATATATATTGTACCAACCTATAAAGATGCCCAGACCATCAGTCAAAAAAAGACTGAGTATTTAGGGTTACTTGATAATGCTACAAAACTTGAAAAACAGAGAAACGATTTGTTATTAAAATACAATAGTGTAGAAAAATCAGATATTGAACGATTAGAGAAAATGCTTCCTGCAAATCCTGATAACGTAAAATTGATTCTTGAAATTGATGCTCTTGCAAAAACTCAAGGGTTGTCACTTCAAAATGTAAAAATTAAATCATCAGAGACTGATGCTAAATCAAAACCAGCTACAACAAAAGTTAATGCAGATATCGGGACGTTAACATTAGAATTTACAACTGTTGGTCCATACCCTGGGTACGTAAAGTTTGTAAACATCCTCGAAAAAAATCTTCGTATTATGGATGTTCAAAAAGTTACCTTCCTTGCACCTGATGATAAAACAAGTTATCAATACCAAACGACTGTCGAAACGTATTGGGTAAAATAATCAATCTATATATGAAAAATCAAAAATTATTTATCATGATTGTTGCCCTTATCGTTGTTGCAGTTGGTGCATATCTCTATTTTTCAAAGAGTTCATCACAAACTGATACTCCAGCAAAAGCAACAACAAATACACTGGTATCAACTACTACTGGGGACAGTCCGGTAGCTTTGGGTGAAAACAATGCCGCATCATTTGCTGGTAGTGATATTGCAGCTCTTTTGAAAAATGTTGATCAGATTAAATTGAATACATCAATTTTAAATAATCCTGCATTTTTATCATTAGTTGATACAACGTTAACCTTACCGGTAACAGATGTTTCGGGAAGAATTAATCCATTTGGAAAATCTGGAGCATTGGATTCTGCAAGTCCTGCAGCAAGTCAAATAAACAGTACTGATACTACTGCTCAAACAGTAACACCAGTAACTACTAACACAAATTCTTTGCCTAAAAAATAAAAATATCATAATAAAAAATATCAGCTCTATGCTGATATTTTTTATTATGATATAATTTCGGTATATGGGATTTCTCGAAAAATTAGTTGAAAAACAAATTATCAATCGATATCAATTAAATGATATTCTTGAAAAAACAAAAGAGATGTCTGGCGATATTGATCGCGTACTTGAACTGTATAAAGTTCCAGCAGAAGCTGTTCGTTCTGCAAAAAGTTCTTTTTTTGGAGTTCCTGAAATTACCGTTCCTGATGTTACTCAAAGTGAATTGTTAAGTATCGTACCAGTGGATGCTGCACGTAATTACCGTTTCGTACCAGTGGCACAGGACAATGGAGTACTTAAAATAGGAATGCTCGACCCGGGAAACTTGGAGGCACGTAATGCGCTTCAATTTATTGCATCACAGACCAATACACCATTTGAGGCGTATATTATTTCATATACTGATTTTAATAAAATCCTCGCCATGTATAGTGGTTATGAAAATGATATGGCAACTACGTCACCTGCACAAGGTGAGGAAATGTCTAACCTGGAAAAGGATTCGGGAGGAACTGAAAATCCTGCCGGAATTTCATTTGAAGGTTCTTTTGATGCAGAAATAAAACAAACCACTGACAAGAAAATTATCGAAGATGCACCTGCTACAAAAATGCTTGCAGTTATTTTGAAAAATGCAGTAGAAGGAGGAGCGTCCGATGTGCATATTGAACCAACAGGAAACGATGTGCGTATTAGATACCGTGTAGACGGAATTTTGCATGTGAGTTTAAAGACAAATAAAAATATGCATGATTCACTGATTGCGCGATTGAAAACAATGACTAATACTATGAAACTAGATGAACGACGCAAACCACAGGATGGTCGTTTTATGGCATTTACGGGTGGGCGTAAGATCGATTTTCGTCTTTCAATTTTACCAACATTTTATGGAGAGAAAGCAGTAATTCGTATTCTGGATCCAGGACGAGGAATTAAAAAATTGGATGAAATTGGAATGACACCAGAACATGTTGCAATGATACGTCGTGCATTGGCACTGCCGTATGGATTAGTATTGATTACCGGTCCAACCGGGTCCGGAAAAACCACCACATTGTATTCTATGATCAGTGAAATTGATCGTGAACGATTGAATGTAATTTCATTGGAAGATCCAGTCGAATATAACATCGCAGGAATGAACCAATCACAAGTACGTCCAGAAATTGGATATACCTTTGCAAACGGACTCCGCAGTATTTTGCGCCAGGACCCGGATGTGATCATGGTAGGGGAAATTCGTGATAAAGAAACAGCAGAGCTTGCGATTAATGCAGCGCTTACTGGACACTTGGTGTTGGCAACACTCCACACCAACAATTCAATCGGTGTAATTCCACGTTTGGTTGATATGGGTGTTGATCCATATTTGATCGCACCGACATTGGTTCTATCGATTGCTCAGCGTCTTACTCAAAAATTTATTGAAGGAAAAGGTGAAGCAGTTCCATTGGATGGCGCGATTGCAGCCTTGATTCAAAAACAGTTTTCAGATTTACCTGAACAATTCAGACCTAAATTTACTGCAGAAGATAAAATTTATGAGATTCCAAAAACTTCCGATAATGTATTGCATGGCCGTATGCCGGTATTTGAAATGTTTTGGGTAGATAAAGCCGTTCAGGAGATTATTTTGAAAAGTGCTACAGAAAATGCAATTTACGATTATGTTCGTTCACAAGGAATGATTATGATGCGTGAGGATGCTATTATGAAATCTATGAAAGGTATTATTCCATGGAGCGAAGTGAATACTTTATAAAAAATCCGCATAGCGGTTTTTTTGTTTTTAAAACCTTGTGTAACTATTTAATATAATGATATACTTATCATATTATGGAAACCAACTACCAACAAAGTCTAGAAACATTATTGGAATTAGTTATTCAAAACGGTGCATCCGATCTTCACCTGGGTGAAGGACGTCATCCGTTTATTCGTGTGCAGGGTGAACTTACCCCGATTGTGCAGTATCCTCAATTATCAAAAGATGAAATTGTAGGGATGCTGAGTATCATGATTAATCCTGATGCACTTCGTAAAATTAGTAATTTACAAGAAGTAGACTTTGCTTATGATTTCCAAGGCAAGGTTCGTTTCCGTGGAAATGTATATATCAAATCTGGAACATTGGCAGTAGCTCTTCGTGCAATTGAAAAAGTTCGATCACTTGATGATTTGCATTTACCTGATGTATTACAACAATTCACCCACCCACAACAAGGGTTCTTCTTGGTAGTAGGTCCTGTTGGTCAGGGTAAATCAACAACATTGGCTGCAATGATTGATATGATTAACACTAACCGTAAAGATCACATTGTAACCATTGAACATCCTATTGAATATATTCACGTAGAAAAACAATCTATTATTGATCAGCGTGAAGTTGAACTCGATACTATTTCATTTTCTGATGCATTATCTGCAGTATTTCGTCAGGATGTAGATGTAATTTTGGTAGGGGAAATGCGTGATCCAGAAACCATCCGTACGGCAGTAACCGCAGCGGAAACAGGACATTTGGTATACTCAACACTCCACACTAACTCTGCATCACAAACCGTTGATCGTATCATCGACTCATTCCCAGCAGAACAACAGGATCAGGTGCGCGTGCAGCTGGCAGGAAGTTTGCTTGGAATTTTCTCACAACGATTAATCCCAAGTCAAAAAGGAGGATTAGTTCCAGCATATGAATTGTTAATTAACACAAAAGCTGTTGCAAACGTAATCCGTGAAAATCGAACTCATGAAATTGACATGTTAATCGAAACAGGAACAGAGCATGGAATGATCGCGCTCAACTATTCATTACTTGAATTGGTGCGTTCAGGAGATATAACATTAGACGAGGCTCGGTCGTATTCATTAAATCCACAAGGATTAGAACAATCAATGTAATAAAATTATATGTTATTTAATTATACCGTACTCACACCCGAGGGGTCACAATCCAAAGGTCAAATTGATGCCTTATCACAGGATGCTGCGATCAGCTCATTGCAGCGTCGTGGTTTTGTGGTGGTTAATGTTACATCAGACGTACAAAAAAACTTTTTACAAAAAAGTTTTTCAATATTTGATCGCGTTCCCGCAAAAGACGTGGTAATTATGTCACGACAGATTGCAGCATTGTTCGAGGCTCAGGTTTCCGCAATCAAGGCGTTTACACTGCTTGCAGAAAATGCTGAAAATAAAGTATTGTCATATGCATTATCAAGTATTGCACAAGATATTCAAGGAGGTATCACCATTTCTGGTGCTATGGAAAAACATGGAAATGTATTTTCACAGTTTTATATCAGTATGGTAAAAGCTGGTGAGGAATCTGGAAAATTAACTGATTCATTCAGATATTTGGCAGATTATTTGGAACGTGAATATGAATTAACCAGTAAAACCAGAAATGCATTGATTTATCCTGCATTCGTAATCACCACATTTATTGCGGTAATGGTATTGATGCTTACTATGATCATTCCGCGACTGTCTGTCATTTTGGTTGAAACAGGAACAGAGCTACCGTTCTATACAAAAGTAGTGATCGGGTTGTCCGACTTCCTTATCCATTATGGAATATTCCTATTGATTATAATTATTGCAATTGCATTATATTTAGGACGATCAGCGCAAACACCATCAGGGAAACGTCGCATTGATGGTTGGAAAATCAGTATGCCTATCGTTGGAAAATTATTCCAAAAAGTATACCTATCACGTATTGCAGATAACCTCGACACCATGCTTTCCTCCAGTATTCCGGTACTACGGGCATTAGAAATCACCGGTGACGTAGTAGATAACCAATTATATAAAGATGTAATGGCACAGGCAATCAACGACGTAAAAGCCGGAGTTTCAATATCGTCATCATTCGAAAAACACGAAATCATGCCAGCAATTATGGTACAGATGGTACGTGTAGGTGAGGAAACTGGATCTCTTGGGGCAATCTTAAAAACACTCGCACGATTTTATAAACGCGAAGTAGATGGTGCAGTTGATACATTGATTGGATTGATTGAACCAATCATGATTGTGGGGCTTGGAGTTGGGGTAGGATTTCTCTTGACATCTATCCTACTTCCAATTTATAATATTGCTAGTTCCTTGTAATAGAGGAAAGAGTGATATAATAGTGTTATTACTAGGTAATTTAAAAATCGTTTTCTTTTCTCATTTTATATGAAAAATTTATTCAAAAAAAGTTCTTCAGGATTTACATTGATCGAGTTGTTGGTGGTAATCGCAATTATTGCAATCCTTTCAACAATCGTTCTTGCTTCACTATCACAAGCTCGAAACCGTGCTTTAGCTGCTAAAATAAATTCACAACTTGCCCAGATCCCAGCAGCTGTAGAAATTGCAGCAAATTCAGGTGCTTATGTCCCAGGTACGTCCGCTGGTTCATGTACTACCGGTATGTGGGCAGATACAGCGAGTGGTTTGGCGAAGTTAGTGACCGGTGCAGGTAACTACCCAGGAACTACAACTATCGTATGTAATGGGGATACTACTTCATACGTTGTTACTGCTACAAGTACAATTCCAACAGCAGGGACAACCTACTGTGTAGACGCTACTGCGCAAGTAAAAACAGGTGTTACTGCAAACTTGGTTGCTGGTGCATATAAATGTAATTAATAATAAAAAACTACCTTCGGGTAGTTTTTTATTATTAATTTAGGTATAATCGTATATATGAAAAATAAACTTCAACAAGGTTTTACAGTTCTTGAGTTTTTGATTGTAGTTGCAATTATTATGATCTTACTTTCGATTATTTTACCCAGCTTACAGACTGCGCGTGAACGATCATTTGATGAAAAACGTGTTACTGATTTAAAAACAATCTCGCTGGAATTGGAACAATTCAAACAAGCATGTGGAGGATATCCTGAAAAACTAGAGCCACTGACAGCTTGTGACAACGACAATAATAGTAATCTTGGGAAATATATACCTGAAATTGCTCAATATAATTTTAGTGATCAATCCGCTCCTAATTATATTAGTTATACTCCATTTTCTATTAATTCTGGTGACTCAACCTGTGTTGCGTATCATTTAGCAATAGTTCTAAAAAATGAAACAACAGGTATTTTTGCAAACGGTGATGCAAATATTAATTCAGTACAAAACCCTAATATTCCATATGGTATATGTGGTAGTTCAGGAACTTCAGGTATTGATGGTACGGAAATTCATACCTATGATATTTTTAAACAATAATATATGGATATCATGACATCATATTTACCAATTATTATTGGGCTTCTGGGTTGTATTGTCGGGAGTTTTTTGAATGTGGTAGCATTGCGACAGGAGACAGGGAAAGATTTAGGAGGTCGTTCACACTGCCCATCATGTAATCATCAATTAACCTGGTACGAATTAATTCCTGTGGTTAGTTTTTTGATACAATTAGGAAGATGTAGAAATTGTAAAAAAACAATATCACCGCGTTACGTTAGTGTTGAATTGTTTGTGGGCGTATTATATTTTTTAACAACATCTTTTTTTACAAAAGCATATTTTGGTGTATACACCTCGTTACCAGGATGGTTTTTCGTGTGGTTACTTTCGTTATTAATAATTGTCTCTTATGGTGCACTCATAGTGATTTATGACATACAGACAAAAACAGTACCACTGGTTTGGTTTATAGGTTTGGTTTTCTTCAGTTGTATATATTTAGTAATTCCATATATCTCGGGAGCTGCATCAGCATTGTCGGTATGGCGTACCATTGGTTTTGTTATCTCAGGGATGCTTATTGCGCTACCATTTTTAGCCATGTGGCTAGTTTCAAAAGGTAGATGGATGGGATTTGCTGATATTGAAATAATTGCCTGGATGGGAATGTTCTTAGGAATATATAGCGGTGCATCAGCAACCCTTATTGCATTTTATACTGGAGCTTTATTTGCGATTGTATTTGTTGGTTTTAAGTTATCTAAAGGATACTCGTATGATACTATCCGGAA
>CALDKO010000008.1 GCA_937898165.1 uncultured bacterium
TGATTACCTATTTTTCGTACTTCATTTTCCTGATCACCCTGCAAAGAAAACTGGTGGTATGGTTGAAATCGATTTTGTAGTACACCACAAATTCATTATTACTACACGATATATTCCTATTGATACATTATTGGTATTCGAGAAAAAACACACCCTGTCTAATAAAACAGCAGGCACAGAAACCCATGGTGGTATCATGTTTGGGTTAATGATCAATGATTTATATGATGGATTAATTGACGAATTGACCTTAATTAAAAAAGATATTGATGGACTAGAAAATGAAATATTTACTAATCCTAATGCAAATATTTCTCAACCACTGTTAACCTTGCACAGAAAATTACTAGACTGTAAATCTGCGTTACGTTTCCATCATGAGATCCTCACATCATTTGAACGAGAATCTACTGTTATTTTTGGTAAAGAATACCAATCAATAACAGCAACCATCATGAACCGTTACTATCATTTAACAACCATGTTAGATAGTTCACGTGAAATTATTCAGGAATTACGAGAAACATACGACGCACTGTTAACCAACAAAACAAATGAAATCATGCGGACACTGACATTAATGTCATTCATTACATTCCCTCTTTCATTGATTGCTATTATTTTATTTGATCCAGCATCACCACACATTTTCCATGGTGAACATGGATTTGAAATTGTGATTGGAATTCTATTTTTCATATTCCTCCTCATGATGATGTTTTTCAAGAAAAAGAAATGGTTATAGAAAAAGTGATTCCAATTGGAATCACTTTTATTTTTATTCTTTTTCTAATTCCTCATGGAAAGCATCAAAATCTTCTTCATTAATTTGAAACTGATTATCAATCATGATTGTAATTTCATCATTATTAAAATCTGTTTCTGAAAGAATTGATGGGTCTTTTTTAATTAGTTCATCTGCTTTATCCTTTGCTTCTACCAGTGGAAAATGTTCTTTTTCAGATCGAATAACTGTTTCGCATTCAATCCCCTGTTCAACTGTTTCGTTCTCATACGTAAACTTAAAATACCAATATTTCATTTTTCTTTATTTTAGTTGTGATTATAATATCATTTTTTATATACATGTCAAGTAATCAAATACGTGGTTTTTTGGTAGTATAAACACATGAAAGATATTTATCTAACAAACACCCTGACAAAAAACAAAGAACTATTCACCCCTATCAACCCTGGAGTTGTTGGTATGTACCAATGCGGGCCTACGGTATATGGCAATGCCCATATTGGAAATCTTCGTTCTTATACAATGGGTGATATTATTCGACGAGTATTTGAATATAATGGATACCTTATAAACCAAGTAATGAATATTACCGACATTGGACATCTGGTTTCTGATGGTGATGATGGAGATGATAAAATGACAAAAGGATTAAAACGTGAAGGAATGGAAATCACGCTGGAAAACATGTTAAAACTTGCAAGAAAATATGAGGAAATATTTTTAGCTGATATCGCTGCAATGAATATCTTGCGACCTAAAATAGTAGCGCGAGCAAGCGAACATATCGACGAAGATATTGAAATCATTAAAAAACTCGAAGAAAAAGGATTTACCTATGTAATATCAGATGGAGTGTATTTTAATACAGAAAAAATGCCAGATTATGGAAAATTAGGTGGATTATCAAATTCAAATGAATCACGTATTGGTGAAATTTCTGAGAAAAAAAATCCTCGAGATTTTGCATTATGGAAATTTGATGACACAAAAGGTTGGTCATCTCCATGGGGACAAGGATTTCCTGGCTGGCATATTGAATGTTCCGGAATGGGAATGAAATATTTGGGCGAGCAATTCGATATTCATACCGGTGGACACGACCTGGCAAGTATTCATCATAATAATGAAATTGCACAGTCTGAATGTTCTACAGACCATGCACCATTTGTAAATTATTGGCTGCATAATGAATTTGTAAATATTGGTGAAACAAAAATGGCAAAGTCTGGAGATAATTCAATTACCCTGGAAACGGTTCGGGCAAACGGGATTAATCCTGTAGCACTCCGTTATTTATATTTACAATCACATTATCGTTCTCAAATTTCATTTTCATGGGATGCATTATCAGGCGCTGAAACAGCTCTGAAAAAATTACAATCATATATTTCCAGAATTACAGAAACTGGTGAAATTAACACATCATATCAATCACTCTTCCAAGATATGATTAATGATGACTTGAACACTGCGGGAGGACTTGCGATCGTTTGGGAACTGCTTAAAAATCCAAATGTTTCTGATGCTGACAAAAAAGCAACAATACTTGATTTTGATCGTGTACTAGGGCTTGGATTGGATTCGTTTGAACCAGAAACTGAAACTGAAATTCCAGAACATATAAAGAAAATTTTACACGAACGAGAAATCGCCCGAGAGAAAAAGGATTGGCACAGTTCAGATTTATTACGAAATGAAATCCAGGCGTTAGGGTATGAATTAAAGGATACTGATGATGGGCAAAAAGTTAGGAAAATATAAAAAACACGCATCGCGTGTTTTTTTTATATTTCTTTCCGTAATTCCTCGATCATTTCTTTTGCTTTTTTGGAAAGTTTTTTCGGCATATCAATATGGGTCACAATCAGGAAATCACCACTGCGCATGAATCCTTGGCTCACACCTTTTCCTTTTAATTTAATCACATGACCTACCGGCATTCCTTCTGGAATTTCAATCGTTTCTGTTCCATCTAATGTTTCAATTTCGATTTTCTTACCAAGCAATGCATCAATCATTGATACATGCAGATCAATAACCAAATTCTGGCCTTCTTTTCGGATGGTTGGGTGCTTATCAACGATTGCAGTAATAATTAAACTTCCTGGTCGTCCATCGGTTACGGTTTCCCCTGCTCCATCCATTTGTAATTGTTGCCCATGCGTAACACCTGCCGGAATTGCAACCGAAACTTTTTTCATTCCAGATTGTTTTCCATCACGATAATCCGGGACATTAATTTCACGAGTGAATCCACGTACGGATTCCTTGAACGTCATTTTCATCTGCACCTCGATATTCCGTCCACGTCGCATACGTCCTCCGCCGAATCCAAACGCCGCTCCGAACAAATCACCCAGATCAATATCTCCAAAATCAAACTGTGCTCCGCCTCCCTGTTGTTGCTGCCGTAAAATATCTTCCCATGAAAATCCGCCGAATCCTCCCTGGCCAAATGGATTTCCCTGCTGTTGTCCGCCACCAAAACCTCCTGCACCTGCAGATCCAAATTGGTCATACTGTGCACGTTTGTTTTTATCTGACAGTGTCTGGTACGCCTCGTTAATTTCCTTGAACTTTTTATCATCACCCTTGTTTTTGTCTGGATGATATTGATGAGCAAGTTTGCGAAAAGCAGCCTTGATTTCAGGCTCTGTTGCTTTTTTATCGACACCCAATGTTTTGTAATAATCTTTACTCATAATTGATTTATTATACACGAGATTGAGATTTTCTCACCTCTAGACTAAATACATTTGAATATATATTCAGAAAGAAGATTGAATTACGATACTTGACATTTATTACTTAAATGTCCTATAATACATATAACTAAAAAATAAATAGTATGAAAAAAATGATGATTATTTTCTCTGTATTATTCACTTTAACGGCTTGTAATGAACAAGAAATGGCCAGAAAATATGGTGGAAACTCAGAACTGATCCTGCCGGACAACCAAAAACTGATAAATATCACCTGGAAAGATGAGGCAGAGCTTTGGTATTTAACAAGGCCAATGAGAGCAACTGACACTGCAGAAACGTATACCTTCAAAGAAAATTCCAGTTTGGGTATTATCGAAGGTTCGGTAACGATCAGAGAAGTAAAAAAATAATTATATTTAAATACGATAGTATGAAACAAAAATTACAGTTACATATCCCAGAACCTTGTCATGAGGACTGGAATAAAATGACCACAACCGATCAAGGACGTTATTGTCAAAG
>CALDKO010000009.1 GCA_937898165.1 uncultured bacterium
AATTGTTTCTACCATGTGCACAGGAATACGAATGGTTCGAGATTGATCAGCCAGTGCTCGGGTAATAGACTGTCGAATCCACCACATCGCATAGGTACTGAATTTAAATCCTTTCGTCCAGTCAAATTTTTCAACTGCCTTATACAGCCCAATGTTCCCTTCTTGAATTAAATCAAGTAGTGTCAAGTCTGAACTACGTGTTGAATATTTTTTTGCAACCGACACCACCAAACGTAGGTTTGCCTGTGCAAGTAAATTTTTTGCATCTTCATCTCCTGCTTGAATTCTACGTGCAAGTTCTTTTTCTTCACTCGCACGAATCAGTGGGTATTTACCAATTTCTTTCAAATACATTTGAATGGAGTCATATCCTGATCGTTCTCGATCGTATCGTTTTCCAGACAACTCATCGAGTGCTGGATTATTTAATACATCTGTTGAAAGTAAATTTCCACTTTCCAATACGTCTACCCCTCCATCATGTAGTCTTCCATATAAATCATCAAGGAACAAAATATCATCCTCTACGTCCGGAAATGACTTTAGAATTTCTTCGTACGTAACAAAACGTCGTTTTTTTCCTTTTTCAATCAATATTTCTAATCTCTTTTGGATTTCTTCTGGACTAACTCCTCGAACTGGTTGTTTTGGAGTTTTCCCTTTCTTTTCTATTTTTTTTGATGCTAAAGGTTTTTTAGAAACTACCTTTTTAATTAGTTTTTTCTGAATAACTGTTTTTTTAATAGGTTTTTTAACCTTTATTACTTTTGATGCAGGTTTTTTTACAGCTACTTTTTTTGTAACTTTAACTGCCTTTTTTACAACCTTTTTAGGTGCTGTTTTTTTTGCTGGTCGTATTGATTTTTTTTGAGGTAGTCGAGCCATAGGAAGGAGAAAAAATTATTCTGCTAATGAGCGAATCAAGGCTTCTTTTTTTGTGTGAAGCGATATAAGTTTTTGTTGCAATTCTTGGATAATAGCATGATCAGTATTCTGATTCATCTGTTGTCGTAATGAGTCAATTTCTGTTTCAAGTAAAATTTGTTGTGTGCGAATCCATAATGTATCAAGTCTGATTTTCCATGCAACACTATCAAGACCTTGATATCGTATCAATAATTCAGCTGTATGATCCGCCGATGCTGTTACAGGATGTAATTTGATAAGATCAACCGCATCTGTGTGTTCAGTAAACCAAAAACCTGTTTCTGGTTTAAAGGAATCATAAATTAATGATAATTCCTCTATTTGGATCATAAGCGGATTATTTATAGCAGGTATTTTACTAGTTGAAACAGTTTTAGTTGCATGTGACTCTGTAATAAATTGTTTTCGAGCAGCTTCTAAAAACTTTTGAAATTCCTTACGAATACTTTCGCTTGAAACTTTCAAAGTATCAGCAATATATTGTAGTTTTGCATCACGTTGTACATGATTCGATAACTGAGCAAGTACTGGAAATAAATTAACCTCAACCGCATGAATTCTGTTGCGCAAAGATTCATTTACAGTACTGTCCCCATGAAATGTAATGTAATCTTTTTTTGACGCAAGATACTGTTTCCATAACTCTGGATCTTCAGATAAAATATCTGCAGGATCTTTTCCAGGAGGAAGAGTAATCACTGATATATCACAATCGAACTGGTATCCAATTTCTGCGATTTTATATGCTGACTGAATTCCTGCACGATCGCTGTCTGTTGCAATAATTAATTCTGTACAGAACCTACGCAGTTGTTCAATATGAGATGTAGTACACGCCGTACCAGACAGTGCAATAGTATTAGAGTAACCTGATTGATGTAATAATATTGCATCAAATTGACCCTCTACTAATATTGCCGATTTTGTTTCTGATAATGCTTTTTTTGCATGAGAAAATCCAAATAACGCTGTTGATTTATGGTATATAACTGTTTCTGGTGAGTTAATATATTTTCCTACTGAATCACGGGATGCCTCTGCGGTTCCTGGCATTAATCTACCAGAAAATGCAATTATTTTCCCCTGCGCATCAGTGATAGGAAACATAATTCTTCCTCTGAATCGATCATATAAACCACGATCACCTCTTCCAATTAAACCAGATGCAATGAGATCATCCTCTGAAAATCCCTTTTTCCGCAATACATTCGTCAATTGTTGAAATCCATCCGGTGCATATCCAATTCTCCAATTTTTTATAGTATCACCTGACAGTCCTCGTTTTTTTAGATAATCAAGAACTGGTGGTTGTTGTACTAATAATAATTGGTAAAACCTGGTTGCATATTCATGAATTTGTAAAAGAGATTTTTTCTGACGCATTTCTTTTGAAAGTTCTGCTGAATGCCTCATATCGATTCCTGCTTTTTCTGCAAGTAATTTCAATGATTCTTTAAAATCCATATGTTCAATTTCTTGAACAAACGAAAAGACATCTCCACCCTTTTTACATCCGAAGCAATAAAACATTTGTTTGTCGGTATTAATGTTAAAACTTGGTGTTTTTTCATTATGAAATGGGCAACAAGCTTTATAATTTTTACCAAATGGAACAAGGGTGATGTATGAACCAATCACCTCCTCTATTCGCATTTTTTCTCGAACAAGATCTTTGATTGAATCCATATATAACACCAAAGGACGTTCTGGTTGGAACGCCTTTGTATAACTATGATGCTGATAATGCGTCTTCTTGTCTCTTTAATTCTGCAACTTCTGGAATGAAATCTTCACTGAATCCTGTTCCTGCTGGAATCAAGTTTCCGATCATTACGTTTTCCATAAGTCCACGGAATTCATCTGTTCCACCTTCGATTGCTTTGTTTACCAATGTTTTTGTTGTACGTTCAAACGCTGCTGCTGACATCCAAGATTTTGAAGTCAATGAAATTTCTGAAATTCCAACCAAGATAGTTTTTGCTGTCGCTGGAAGTTCTCCATCTTTTTCTGCTCGCTGATTTTCCTGTACAAATTCAAAGTTTTCAATAATTTGTCCTGTAGTAAATCGTGTTCCTTGTGGGTTTTGAATTTTACGTCGTGAGAACATTTGTCGAACAATAATTTCAAGGTGTTTACGTGAAATTGGTGAACTGTTTAATTCGTATACCTTAGAAATTTCTGCAATGAGATATTCCTGTACGCGATCAAATCCTGCAATTTCATATAGTTCGTGCGGATCTGCAGAACCATCAGTTAGTAAGTCACCTTTTTTAACACGAGAACCTTTTTTCACTATTACTGTTCGTGGAATAGTAACTACATATTCAAAATTCTTTTCACCATTCGCTGCTTTTGCATTATCTGCAAGAACATGGATAATTTTTGTTTCTCCTTCTACACGAACATCAATAACATCGCCATCTACTCGACTGATAGTCGCTGGGAATTTTGAACTTCGGCATTCCAAGAGTTCTGATACACGAGGAAGACCCATGGTAATATCTGATCCAAGCACACCTCCGGAGTGGATAGTTCGAAGAGTAAGTTGTGTTCCTGGTTCTCCAATTGCTTGTGCAGAAACAATTCCTACTGCTTCTCCGAATTTAACAAGATTATTTCGTCCAAGATCAAGCCCATAACAGAACTGGCATAGTCCGTAATTCGTTTCACATGATAGTGGTGAACGAACAACAGCATCAGTAATATGTTCTTTGTCGATAATTTTCATATCATTTTTTTGAATAGGTTATCCCATT
>CALDKO010000010.1 GCA_937898165.1 uncultured bacterium
TTTGAATCTGTGATCTGATCTCGGCTTGTCTTTCAGACTGTTGGTCTTTGGCTATTTCATTTCGCTCTGCCATATCGAAAAGAGTTTTAGCCTTGGCATTTTCTGGATCAATTTCAAGCTCAGGTAAAAGTGCTTCATCAAATTTTGTTTGTGTTCCTTCAATTTTACTTGAAACGGCTGCTTCTTTGGCAATATGCATTTTGATGAAAAAATCAACATCAGGAATTAGTTTTGAATAGGCGTTCAATTCTCCTAAATAACGCATTGCGTCGGCTAGTAATAAGTCAATTCTACTATCAGACCAAGAAAAGGAGCCGTTCACAAATGACGGTTGAAAACTCTTATATTCGAGTTGTTGTTTATAAGTCCCTGCCTTGAATTTATTATTCATACCTGAAGTATAGCATTTTAATAAAAACAATACAAATTAAAATTATATCGATAAATTTTTAATTTGATATAAATATATTAAAAAACACCCTCTCGGATGCTTTATTTCAACACCATATACGCAATCACAGAAACCGCCCCAGTAATGAATGCTCCCCAGATCATATCCACCACAGTCACAATCCCCGGCCAGTTGTTTACAATCGCGTGACTGGTCAGGTCATAGGTTCCATAGGCAACGAGCCCCAGAAACGCACCCAACAGCGCGATTTTCATAACCGATGCGCCAGATACCAATCCCGGCTGTACCACGAACACCACAACTCCCACAGCGTACAGGATGTAAAATACTGTGATTGCAACCCAGTTAGGATGCGAAGTCATCAAAAATCCCAGATGCCGCGCATAGAATGATTTACTGATCACGCCCAGCCACACGCCGTCCATGATAATCATCGGTACCAGTACTGCAAAAAACATTGTTATGTATTGTGTAATCATATTTACATTATACTACATTTTTAATGCGAGAAACAAGAATACTATTGCTGCTGTTCCTGCTGCCAACGGACCAGGCTGTTTTCCTGTGATTTTACACCCAGGTATCCGCCGCCGCGTTCCTTATACAATTTTACTGCATGTTGCATGGCGCGTGCGGAAAACTTGCCCATTTTCTCTACGGCTTCCTGTTTGCAGTATTCCCATAATGGTTCGTTGTCGCGGATGGCAGGTTTGCGTGATGGTGACATATGAATCAGTATACCAAAAATAACCCACAAAGGGTTATTTAAATTATTTATGACACATGACGCAGTGGAAACAATTTCATGAATCCAAATGCAATAATACCGATGATTCCCGCAATGATGAACGGAATATGTGGGTTGATACCAAATGTTGCCGTTGCAATCAATGGCCCTACTACCATGGACAGTGACATGATCGACATGGAAATTCCCAGATATTCACCACGTTTATTAGGATTGAATCCTGCAATCATACTGGAGAATACTCCGCGCAATGTTCCCTGTCCAAATGTCGTCAGTATGATTCCAATACCAAACACAACAATGGTAGGTACAGAAATTAATACCATTCCAAATGAAAACACTACCAACATAATCTGTGCAAGCATTTTTTCCTTGAAATACTTTAGCCACACCTGTTTCATCAATGCCATCTGATTGATTACAATCAGTACGCCGATGATTCCAAACAATACACCGATCATAGATTCCGTATATCCAAATACATTTGCCATATACAGTGCAAATGTTCCCTGCTGAATTGCGACCCCAACTCCAAACAAAAACCAAATACCAAACAATGCACGCATTTCACGATTGCGGAATCCGTCGATGACAGGCTTCATTGGATTCAATGACACCTTTGTATCTGTATTTTTTGTATGATGTGTTTCTGGTAGGAAAAAGTATGCAAGTATCGCATTAATCCCAGCCAAGATCCCTACAAACCAAAATGGAACCGTTGGACCAATAGATCCAAGTAACCCACCAATCACCGGACCAACGATAAATCCAATACCAAACAATGCGCCAATCAATCCCATGTTGCTGGCACGTGTTTTATCGTCTGGTGAAATGTCTGCCATGGAACTTTGTGCGGTGGTAATGTTTCCTGCTGCCAATCCATCAATAATACGCCCGATGAACAGCCATATCACCGATGGCGCCCATGCAAAGATCAACCATCCAATGGAGGTGCTGATGATACTACCAATCAATACAGGACGTCGCCCAATTTTATCTGACAATGTTCCCAGCATTGGTGCAGAGATGAATGAAAGTAACGCAAACACCGCAACCAACAGTGTCACAATTACATCAGACGCACCAAAAGATTTTATATAATACGGGAGCACGGGAATAATTATTCCAACCCCTACAATATCAATGAACACTGTCATCAATACCAACGCTTTTATTTTGTTCATAATATTATGTTAAGTTATCAATAATGTAATTATAGTGGCGTTCTGAAACTGGCTGGATGGACAGGCGACTTCCCTTTTGACATACGATCATTCCGGCAGTTACTGGATCTGTTTTTAGATCATGTAGTGAAATTGATTGCTTGAATTTTTTAACAAATCCTACATCCACGCAGATCCATGTCGGATTTTCACGCTTTGATTTTGGATCGTAATGCTCGTCATTTTTATCAAATTGCGATTCATCCGGATGCGGTTTACTTGATACTTTTCCAATTCCTGCAATACCTGATGGATTCCCGTTGGAGTGATAAAACAATACACGGTCACCTATATTCATGTTGTCACGCATGAAATTGCGCGCCTGATAGTTACGGACACCATTCCATGGAGTTACCTTATCACGTTTCAGATCATCAATAGAATAGCAATCTGCCTCTGTTTTCATCAGCCAATAATTCATACATGCGAGTATACCATAAACTAAAAAACTGCAGGATTGCAGTTGTTATGATTTATTTTTGATTAAGAGCGTGATTACTTTTTCTAATTTCTCTATTTTATCTGCTAATTGTTTTAGGGTGACTTCCTCTTTTTTTACATCTTGTTCTACTGCTGCTATTTCATGTTCTGCTTTTTTGGTCATTTGCTTATCCTTTTCTACATTTTTGATAATGATCGCATTACCAACAAAGGTATGCAGGAATAACCCTATTGCACCTAATAACAAACTACCAATGACGATAGAAACAATAGGATCGATATGCATACGATCTGCAACCTCCCACACTCCACGCCAGAATAACACTACACCAATTCCACCCAAAAACGCATGCGCAAACGGAAATCGTTCAAAATAGGTTCGGGCACGTTCCTCTATTCGTAAAAAAATGTTCGTAAAATATTTCATGGATATAGTATATCATAAACAAAAAACCAGCCCTAGCCGATTTTTATGATTCTGCTCTCATTGCAATATATAATAATAAAATTGCGTAAATTAAATGTTCATCTACAAAAGGATTATTAGCTGGCCACAATAATGCAAAATACATGAGTAGTAACATTATTGCACCTGCTAGCGACCCCCACTTTACCCATCTATTTATCATCAGTGTCACTCCAATAAATAATAATCCAAGCATAAACAACCAATCAACAATCATCAGACCTGACAATGTATGGAAAAAATCTACGAATGGTCCCTGTACTGCATTAGATAAAAACCCCGCAGTTGGTGACCCTCCTCGTATCCATGCGTTGGCAGATTTTGTCGCAAACCCCAACCCAAATGTTTTATCTAAAAACGCCCATAGGAAAACAAACCCTAATAACATTCTTGCCGCTGATAATATTACTGAACTTGAAATTATTCTTTTCATACTATCAGCATACTCCTACTATTATAACAATGCAATCTATTTTATAGATGAGCAAGCAATTTGAGTATATGGAATTATTTTAAATTCTTTTGTAGTATCTGGGACCAACATTCCTTTTCCTTGTATTAATGGGTATCTTAATTTTTCTAAACCATTAGCTGTTTTTTTATATATTTCTTGTTCCTTATTACTTGATCCCTCAATAATATAATCGAACACTGCGTTAACAGTGTCACCATTAACGGTACCAGTGATCGAACCGTTGTATCCATTGGTCATATCTGGACCGTTCTGTGTTCCCTGTTTTGTTCCAGTGATAATATTACCATTAGTGGATATGAATAACGTTTCATCTACTGCATACGGTGCTTCTGTTGTAGCAACCTGATGATAGGAATAGCATGTATTGGTAGATAGTGTCGTACTGTTTTTTGCATTCATAATAATCCCATGAGCCAGACCATCCACGCTAAAATTCGCTCGTTCTGTTAAACAGGCAGACCTATTTGGTTCATCGTAATTTTCACATTGAACAAATCGTAATGTAAATACAGTAGTTGCCAGTTGATTATTAATCGGAGTTACATAGGTATAGGTAGTATAAGTACTTCCTGCTGCACCTTCGCTCATTGCGGTAATACAATAATCATTATTATCGATTTTTTTCTGGGTAGTTTTTCCGTTTTCGGTAATTTGATTCCCTTGTTCATCACATGTAAGTATTCCATCTTTAAAGGTAACTGCCGGTGGCCAGACAGAATCTGCATTGGTAATATACGTTGTAGTCAATGCTGTATCAAAAACAACCGACTCAACAGCAATTGGTTCCGTTGTAATGACTTGTTTATTTTTTATACTCATAACAACCGCTATACTGATCACTGCAATTGTAATAATTCCAACAACAATCATGTTAATTTTTTTCATATTATTTTACTTTTACTATTGAATTAATTTCTACTGTTTCCCCATTGCGGGTGTAACTAAAGCTGGCACTGCCTGCGATATGACCGTCTTCATACCCCATGGTTCCTGTTTTTGATCTTGGGTCAATATGAATATTCATTGCATACCATGTACCACCCAACACTGCCTTTTCTGGTGCCAAATCTTTTATATTGTCGCGAATATATTTTTCTACAATGATTCGGTCATCTAAATCATCACAAGCAACATCAGACATAGGAAAACCTAATGTAAATTTACTCGAGTCTTTGTATACATACACACTGTCACCACGGTCAACCATTTCACCAAACATTGCCTGAGCAGTTCCTTCTCCAAACGTAATTTTTAATTGTTCTTTTACCTGCATCCCCTCTGCCATTGAATCCCACCATACATCAGCAATACGGGCCATTGCCATTTTATCTACAGCTCCAACAGTCCCTGTAAATGTTCCCACTTTTGAATCTTTTTCTGCTGGCAAATTTTTAAATTCTCCAGAAACATCATTTCCTGTAATATTTAATTTTAACCACGCACGATCATAAAACCCACGAGAGGTAACTTTTTCGTAATAAAAACATAACGGAATAGTTTTTGGGGTAGTTGTATATATTGGTGTTACTGCAATATTTTGATTAATATTTTTATCCCCTTTGATAATAGTTACCGTAATAGCCACAATAGCAATAATGACAATAGTGATTGATAGAATTATTTTTTTCATACCCATAGTATACCACGATTAGGAAATCGTTATTTTTTAGTTTTTGCAATAATCCGTAATGTGTACACATACATCGATTCTACCTTTGTACGTGCCCATGGAGTTTTTCGTAAAAATACTAAAGATGATTTGATACTTGGATCTGTAGTAAAGCATTTTATACGTATTTTCTCACCAAGTTTTTCCCACCCATAATGATCGACCAAAAAAACCAAGATCGATTCAAGTGTTTTGTTCTGTAATGGATTGTTTGGTTGATCTGACATAGTTGAAATTATAACATATAAAAACCCATTCCAATTGGAGTGGGTTTTAACAACATTATTTTATATATTTTGTTTTCCATGTAGAACGAATAGTTCTGCGTCTTCGCATTTTTCCTAAATCAACTAATGGTTGAGTCTTCCTCAGCCAATGATCCGTGGAATTTTCTTTTCTTGCGATAAGCTTTCTGTTTTCTGCAGAAAGTTTGAGCAGATAAGAATTCCATAGGAATTTCTTAACTTCGCCATGTTTATTTTCCCACTGGTAACCATTTAATATTTCTGTCAAATAGTACCCTTTTGGTTTTTCGTCTAATACTGTTACCCCAAAATGTGCATACGCTAACAATTTAGCTAGTAACCATTTTGGATTTGTCCGAGTATCTTTTTGGAAAAGTGTGAAAAAGATCTGTTCTCCTTTAGGACTATTAATACTGAACGTAGGATTACCTTTTTCTGAATAACTACAGTCATCATCCATGATCATGGTATGGATCCAAATCACATATCCATTTTTATGAACGTATTTGAATTGTTGTTGTGTAGCATTTTTAGGAGTTGCACGTTTCGGCATTTTTAATTGCTTATTCAATAAAATTTCAATAATTTCATCTTTTGAAACCGCTTGGAAACCTAATGCTAATAATGCTTTTTTAAACGCCTGCATTTCAGCAATAAACACCTGTCTTAATTCTTTTTCTCTTGTTGAGCCCATTTTTTACTATTTTATTGTGTTAATTAATCTGAGCAGAATATACCACATATTTCATATATTGCAAGTTTTCTTGACAAATACCCTATATACCATACCATTCGTATCAATTGTTCACCTAAAACCAAATATCATGAAAACTAAAGAATACAAGCTGATTGTTGTAGACGATGTCAGTGAGAACAAATTTGCATTTACTGCAGATAATACCCAATCCGGTTCTTTTGAAACAAAAATAGATGCTTTTGTTACTATTATTGATTTACTGTATGGGCACAGGATAAAACCTACAGATGCTGCACGTTTAGCTTTGGAAGTGTTGGAGCACGAGGAATTGCGAGCATCGGAATTACGTGTTTATCAATCTGAAACTCCTGGTGTACTAACCTATGAAGATGATGACTCTGATTATTATAACCTGGTAATGGATGCATGTGATATTAGGGCAAATTACGATACCATTGAAACATTTCCTGCAATTCATAGTTTTTTGGCTTTACCTACAGAACCTTATGCAATAGTAATTATTGAAAGACCAGTCTTTAGAAAAAGTAATAATGAATTCAATATTATCATTCCCTCTTCCATAGAGTTTTATTGTAAAGAACACGGATTTGTAGTAATTACTCAATTATTTGAGGAGGGTTCTATAGACCTCTTGGAAAAAGAGAAATTATTAGAAGACTTGGATATTTTACATCTCCCTGATCAACCTTTGGAAGAAATGAACTAATATACACAAACACCACCCAATCCAGGTGGTGTTTTTATTTTTTAAATACTATAGTGATGGTGATTTCTTCACCCGCAAAAAGATGTTCTGCTTTTCTTATCGTTTTTTTAATCGGAAGGATAAATGATTTACTTTTTATATGCGGGAAAAGAGCGGTATCCCATGACGTACCCTCAATTGTTGTAGTAACATGAACCATCCCCCGTGGGTATGTATTTCGAATAGATTCATAGTATTCACGAGGCAGCGTCACAAAATGCCACCCCATATCACCTGACCATTTCCAGATTTTTACTGTAATTGTAATGCGCTCCATATATTAATGATTATAGCCACCCCCATTAGTCACCCG
>CALDKO010000011.1 GCA_937898165.1 uncultured bacterium
AATGGTGTCGATAACCTCAAAAATGTCTGCCATTTCTTCTTTTGCTTCTTCCTCAGTTTTTGTTTCCTGAAATTCATGTGATTCTTCAGTCAATTTTTCATTCAATTTTAAATGAAATTCATCGTCATCCGCAATATGGGTTTCAAAAGAAATTCTTTTTCCGGTAAGAAATTCTGGGATCCTATCCCGGACAAGTTTATTATATTCTTTCATTTTGTTGTTTTTAATAGACTACCACAATTTATATAAAACAAAAAACCACCCAATTGGGTAGTTTTTGTTATCGTTGTTATACGAATGTCAGTGCGCTTCCTTTGTTATCACCACGCCCCGTTCGTCCAATACGGTGAACATAAGTGTCATACGTTTGTGGGATTTCGTAGTTAATAACGTGTGTTACTCCAGAAATATCCAATCCTCGAGCTGCAACATCTGTTGCAATCAATATTTGAATTTTCCCATCAGAGAAACCTCGGAGAGCTGATTGTCGTTCGCGGTGACGTTTGTCTCCATGAATTGACTCACATTTGTAATTACGAGCTCGCAATTCATCATGTAATTTATCTACTGAACGTTTTGTTTCAGTAAAGATTAATACTTTTGAAAATGCAGAGTCTTGTAATAATCCAGCTAATATATCTAATTTTTTTGTTTTATCAGCAACGCGAACAATGTCTTGATCTACGTTTTTTGATGTATCCCGTGATTTCACAGAAATCTTTACTGGGTTATTCAAAAATTCATGTACCAATTTTTCGATTGCTGGTGCCATAGTTGCAGAGAACAACAACATTTGTCGATCACCTTCAATATGTTTTAAGAAATAGCGAACATCGTCGATGAACCCCATATCTAACATTCGATCAGCTTCATCCAATACTACAGTACTGATATTTGCCATGTTCAATTTTTTTCGATCTAGTAGATCTTTTAATCGTCCTGGTGTACCGATAACAATATGGTGTGTGCGAGCCAAGTTTTCCATTTGGAAACGAATAGGTGCCCCACCAACACAGGTAACATTAAATATTCCTAGACCCCGAGTTAATTCTATACATTCTTTTTGAATTTGGAGTGCTAATTCTCGGGTTGGAGTAATAATGATTGCTTTGTGTTTTTTGTCGTGAATGATTTTGTTGATAGTTGGAATTAAGAATGCTGCTGTTTTACCTGTTCCAGTGTTAGCAAGCCCGATAATGTCGCGGCCATCTAATGCATTAGGAACTGCTTGGTCCTGTATTGGACTTGGAATAGTAAATCCACGAGCTGCAATTCTTTCTTTTAATTTTGGATCAACGTTAAAATCATTAAACGTATGTACTGGTGTATATATCTCTTCAACTACTGTTGTTGCACGATTAATAAATCGTGATACATCAATGTGTTCACCAAGTTTTTTTGCAGGACGTCGAGAACCAAAAGATGGTCGTCGATTTCCTCCTCCAAATGATGAGCCACGTGACGCTGAACCTCCAAACGAAGGACGTCGTGATTGTGATGGATATAATTCACCAACCGTATCTGGTTGTCGAAATTTTTTCTCTCCATTTCCGGCGGTCGTTCGCGGTCGTGATGAAAATGAAGATGCTGATACTGGTCGTCGTGCTGGGCGATCAGATGGGTTACGGTCAGACGAAGTTCGCCCTCGCGGTCCCGATGGTTTTTTGTTAAACATAATTTATATAAAATGTATCGCA
>CALDKO010000012.1 GCA_937898165.1 uncultured bacterium
ATCCTCCAGAACATCATGCAGTAATCCGGCTGCAATAGTTACAGGGTCTGCGTTCATTCGTGCCAAATTAAGAGCCACCTCAAAAAGGTGGTTGAAGTAAGGTTCACCACTATTTCTCTCCTGTGTTTCGTGCGCCTTTTTTGAAAATTCAAAAGCTTTAGTGATTATCGCTTTATCATCTTCGCTAATGTCTGGCACCAATACAAAGATGTCTTGTGGTTTTGGTTCCATAGTTATTAGTATAGATATTTTTCGATTTTAGACAAATAAAAACATCTCGATTGAGATGTTTTTATTATAATTTTTGTGACACTTCTTCTAATTCTTCAGTTGAAGTTTTGTTGGTAGAAACAGTATCACTATCAGTTTTAATTTCCTCAATAGGAGTTTTTTGTTCAATTGCTGGAATAGTTACATTATAGGTTTCTTCAGCTTCTTTTATTTTCTTTTCATCTGTTAGTTGTTGTTGAATTTCTTCTGCAATGATAACTACTTTTGCATATTCTTTTGCATTGTATGCATCACGTAAATCGTTTACTAGTTTTTGTAAATTATTAGTTGATACTTGTTCCTCTGTTAAGGTTACCGCTGGTTCTGTTTTTAAATCTTCTGCAATAGGAGCTGCCATTTTTGCAAAAGTAGCTGTTGCGACAGGTGTTTCTTCTACAGGTGTTGTTGTAGCTATTGTAGTAGTTTCACTAACAGGAATAGGTTGAATGTTTTGTTTTGCAAGTAATGTGAGTGTTTCAGAATATTTTTTCTCTGCAGTTCTAATAGTTGCAATATTGTTATCAGAAACAACCATAGATTCTAATTGTTTTTTCTCTGCAGTAATTTTTTCGGCACTTGCGTATGCTGCTAATACCAATGTATTTGGCGATACAGAATCAGCACGGGCTAATACTTGATTTTGCTGATGGGAAAGAGCAAGTAATATATGAGTTCCCGTTTTTAGTGTATTAGTTAGTTTTGCATTGTATGATAATGCTTCTGCAGGATCGTTCATTGCTAACTGACTTGTTTCTTTTTTGAAATCATCAGTATGTTGTTTGATAGCATCAATGATAATTGCTTCGTTTTTTGTGGTTAGTGACTGCTTTGAAATCAATTCATTTGTTTCTGAGAATCGTTTATCAATTAAGGCAAGTTCATATGATGCTTTTTTTGCAGGAGTTCCAAGCGCTACCTTTTTTAATTCTTCAGTTGCTCGTTTTACATTGTACAATGTTTTTCCAGGAAGAGATCCTTGTGATGCGAATGCAATTAATCCACCAGAACTAACAAATAATACTAATGCAAAAGCAACTATGCTGGCATAGCGAAATACGAAAAAACTTGATCGTGAACCAATAGGTCGACGATGCATATATTGGGATACTTGTAGACGAATAGAATTTTTCTCATTCTGAGTGAGTCTAATTTCTTTGAATACAGAGAATAAATTGTTAGGGGTAAAGTTATTCATACAAATGGGCGAGTTTAGCGCGCGCATGTTCCAATGCGCGATGAATGCGAACAGAGGTCGCATTTTCTGATATTTGCAGGATTTCTGCAATATCTGGAATGGTCATGTCATGCATAAACCTAAAGGTTAATATTTCACGATGGTGACCATCTAATAAATCAAGGTGTTCTATGAGTTCTTTGGCCATATGCTGTTGTTCGGGATTTAATCCAGAACTAGCTATTTCTACAGGCTCTATATTTGATACGTCCTGATTATCAAACGATTTTGCCAAAAATGACAAAGGTGTTGATGTTTTTTTTCGGGTCATATCGATGACTGTGTTTCGGGCTATGCGAAAGAGAAATGCTCGGATGTATTGTATTTCTGCAAATTTCTGTGGATCCTTTACATTTTCGTTCCATAGTTTAAAAAATATATCCTGTGTTGCGTCAAGTGCTCTTTCACGATCACGTAAACGTACCAAACAGAACCGAAAAATATCATCGGAATATTGATTATAGAGCTCTATAAAGCTTTTTTCATAGTGGTCAGAACGGTTCATAGATAAGACGATCCAGAACCAAAAATCTTACTGATACAGATATCAGGTAGTTTGGTTAGAATTGCTGACCAGTATAACATAAAATACAGCGTATCAAAACAAAATATGATATAATCGACACCATATGACACCACAAAAAGTTATTATTATTGGAGGCGGGTTTGCTGGAATTCAAACAGCTTTAGATCTATCAAAAAAACACAAAGGGAGCAACTTGGAAATTATATTAATTTCAGATCGAGATCATTTTGAATATTACCCGGCATTACATGGATACTTATCAATAAACGGACCTGTTCCATATCACATGTTGCCTTTGGCAGATATATTTAGTAATAGCTCTGTGACACTGGTAATTGAAAAAGTTACTGCATGTGATTTAGCGACCAAAATGGTTACATTGGAATCTGGAAATACAGTATCTGGTGATTATCTAGTGCTTGCATTAGGGGCACAATCTACTTTTTTTGGAATTGAAGGGTTAGCAGCAATGGCATTTCCGTTTCAAAATACAACCGATGCAAAAAAACTTCGAACACATGTAAATGACTTATTTGATAAACATTGCGGCAACACAAAAGACATTGCAGATTGTGTTGTGGGGCTTCATTTCGTAGTTGTTGGTGCCGGACCAAACGGAGTAGATTTGGCAGGAGAACTTGCAACTTATACCAAACATTTATGCAAACAATATGATCTAGCAGAATCATTTGTGACCGTTGATCTGATTGAAGGTGCTTCAGCAGTTCTGGGTATGATGCCTAAAAAAGTACAAGATATTGCAACAAAACGATTGCGTGAACTTGGCGTAAATATCTTATGTAACCGTCAATTAATGAAACAAGGATCATGGACTGTAGCACTTGCTGATATGACGCTTGGTGCAAAAACATTAATCTGGACAGCAGGAACAACAGGGAACGAACTGGTGACCAAAATTCCTAACATTGTTTTACAAAAGAAAAATAGAATTACCGTGAATAAAAATCTTGGTGTTGATCAATACCCAAATTGTTTTGTTGCTGGAGATATTGCAGACACACAGTTTTCAGGACTTGCACAGACTGCAATTCATGATGGATCGTATATTGCCCAAGTGATCAGTAATAACTTAAAAGGAAAATCCACAAAGGATTACAAACCAAAACCTGTAGCGTATAACATTGGTGTAGGGCATGGCTGGTCAATTACAAAGGTTGGTAATATTGTGATTTCAGGAAGATTATCATCAATATTACGTAAAGTAATCGACCTAAAATATTTTCTTTCAATTTTACCGATTTCAAAAGTTTGGTTATTAAATCCATTCCGTAAATAGAAATAAAAAAAACACATAATATGTGTTTTTTTTATTTACTTGAAATTTTATATTTATGTGGTATTGTGTATTTAAAGT
>CALDKO010000013.1 GCA_937898165.1 uncultured bacterium
ACAGAACATTTTACCGATGTAAAAGAGCTTGAATTGTTTACGGTATTACAATCGATTTTTGATGATATAACCTTTAAAGATAAGGAGCGATCCTTTTTAGTATCACAACAAGAAGAGGAACGACAGAAAGAAGTACTCGCGAAATCTTCTATTCCATCAATAGTAACTTATGACACTGATGTTGCCCAAAGCGTTGCAGGATACCAGGGAAAAGTTATTTCTGAATTATTAACCGAGGCGCGAGCACGCGAAGCTGAAAAAAAATCCGTAAGTCCAAAAAATCCAAAAAATATTTTTTATATGATTGGTTCTGTGATTTTGATTCTGGCGGGTATTATTGGGATTGGTTATGCATATATTTCACAAATACCAAAAACCGTACCATTACTGCGAACTGATACAACAAAATATGCAACTAATGTATTACGAGTTGAAACTATTCAACCTTTTGAGTTAACATCAGTTGAAATATTTAAACTAAAAGATAAACTGAAAGAATTACAAGCAAGTGAAATTGGTACAAAAACATTTTCTGCTATTGTTCCATTACAACAGGGAGCACGAACAACGTTGCAATTATTTATTGAAACATTTGGAATTAAATTCCCAACAGGTTTTGCATCACAGGCGGATGAATTCGTCTATGGTTATTATCAACCATCATCTGGCATAAAAGTTCCGTTTCTCCTGATTCGTTTTGAAGGATACGATATGATGTACCAATTAATACATAAATGGGAACCGGATATTGTTGGTGGTACCCAGTTATTATTCTGGCCTGATGAAACATCGACTACATTAATCAAGGAAGAAGCACCGGTATTTGTTGATACAATTGTAAACAATATTCCAATGCGTATTGGAACAACGACATCTGGTAAAACTATTTCCTATGGATTTCTCACTGACGGAACATTATTAATTACACCATCTGCAGAAATAGCAGAACCATTATTACGCCGCATGATTGGACGATAGTCACACCAGTGACAAAACTAGAATCTTTGCTATACTCACTACACTATGAACAAAATCGACAAAAAAACCCTTGCGGACCTGAAAAAACTACTAGAAACCGAGGAAGAAACACTCCGTGGGGAACTTTCTAGTATTGGTGTCCAAAACAAAAGTACTGGAGACTGGATGGCAGTCCCTGTCGAAACTGATGGAGATGCAGAATCTGATTATACTGACCAGGCTGACTATGTAGAAGACTTCGAATCTCGATCTGCACGATTAGGTGAAATCGAATTACGATTTAAAGCTGTTGTTGACGCTCTTAAAAAAATGGAAGATGGAAACTATGGTATCTGTGAAAAATCAGGACAACCTATCGAACTTGATCGTTTAATGGCAAATCCTGCAGCACGAACTTGTAAAGCAATGATGAATCTATAATAAAAAACTACTCACATGAGTAGTTTTTTATTATAGAATTATTAACGACATTTTTTCAAAATAACATACTCGTGATAAAATATTTTTTATATGATTTCTACATTTTCGCGTGTGTATTCTGCGCAACCTTTTCAATTACAAGGACATGTTGTTACCGTGGAGGTAGATATTACTAATGGACTGCATAGTTTTACAATTATTGGTTTACCAGATAAAGCAGTAGAAGAATCTCGTGATCGAGTATCAAGTTCCATAAAAAATTCAGGATTTGTTTCACCAAAACAAGAAAACTTTAAAACGGTAGTATCGCTTGCTCCTGCGGAATTAAAAAAGGAAGGATCGTATTTTGATCTTGCTATTGCACTTGGTTATTTACTATCATCACATACCATTGATTTTGATCCAGAGCATAAAATATTTTTAGGTGAATTATCATTGGATGGAAGCATTCAACCGGTTGGTGGGGTATTACCATTAGTACAACATGCAAAACAAAATGGTTTTACTCAAATTTTTGTACCGCGAAAAAATGCTCGCGAGGCTGCGTTGGTTTCAGGTATTACCATTTATGCTGTTGATACTTTGAAACAAGTGGTAGATCATCTAACTGGTACCGAAAAATTAATCCCCGAACCACAGACAGAAATTAATTTCAACGAGCATCAAGAAATAGCAACTAATTTTTTTGATATAAAAGGACAAGAGGTCGCAAAAAGGGGATTGGAAATTGCAGCAGCTGGTGGACATAATATTGTCATGTTCGGTCCACCAGGAACAGGGAAAACAATGTTGGCCCGTGCATTTACTGGGATCCTCCCAACACTGTCATTAGATGAAGCACTGGAAGTTACTGGTATCCATAGTATTTCTGGAAAGCTGCAACAACCATTAATTATTCATCCACCTTTCAGATCACCACATCATACATCGAGTTATGTATCACTCATTGGTGGCGGAACAATTCCAAAACCAGGCGAAGTAACTCTTGCTCATCGTGGTGTATTATTCCTCGATGAATTTCCAGAATTTGAAACACGAGTTTTAGAATCAATGCGACAACCGTTAGAAGATCGTATTGTAAATATTTCCCGAGCAAAAGGGACCGCAACATTTCCATCACAATTTATTTTAGTTGCTGCAATGAATCCCTGTCCCTGCGGAAATGCAGGGTCATTACATAAAAAATGTATTTGTACTCAAAACGATATTGCCAGGTATACACGAAAAATTTCAGGTCCTATCATGGATCGTATTGATCTATGGATTCCTGTAGAACATATTGATTATGAAAAACTTGGGAACAGTCATCATGCAGAAAAAAGTGAAGAGATAAAAAATCGAGTGAAGCAAACTCGTGATAAACAATTCAAAAGATTTAACACCTACCAAAAATTAAATGCACACATGCAATCAAGAGATGTTGAACAATTAGAAATTACTGATGATGCACGACAAACATTAAATAAGAGTGCGCAATTTATGAAATTATCACCTCGCGCATATCATCGTGTCATAAAACTTGCTCGGACAATTGCAGATTTGGATTCTTCAGAAATAATTACCGGTGACCATATTTTGGAAGCACTACAATACAGACCAAAACAGAATTATTAAATAAAAAACTACTCATGTGAGTAGTTTTTTATTTAATATAATATTGGAGTTTTAATGTTTCGGAATTCGAGGTGTAAATGATTTCCGGTGCGTCCGATCACACGCCCTGTGTGACCAACTTCGCCAATCTTTTGACCTTGTGCAACATGGTCACCTACATTTACAGTAACTTTACTTTGATGGGCATACAAACTTTGTGAACCATTTGGATGTTGAATAATAGTTAATCCTCCGTATCCACCATTGTAACCAGAACCTTTTGCTAGGATTACTGTTCCTTCAGCTGCAGCTACAATTGGTGTTCCTTCTGGGGCACCAATATCAATAGCATTGTATGGGCCATGAAACCCTTGGGTTTTTGTCCCTACTACAGGACGAATGAAATATCCTTTTGGTGCAGACTGTTTTGAAGTCCCTCCAATTTTGCCCATGGCATTTTTATATTGTGAGTCATTACTATTTCCGCCTTTTCCGTTTTTACCTGAAGATTTTGCAAGTTGAGCCTGTGTAAACTGAATTTCTCCATCAGGAACTATAATAGTTGATCCAACAATTAATTTTTCACCTGAACTCAAGTCATTATATGAAGATATGTCAGAAGTATCGGCTTTATATTTCTTTGCAATTGTTGCAACTGTATCACCTTTAGTTACTTTGTGTCGAACTCCTGTAATTGGCAAGATTACTAATTTTTGCCCAACTCTTACGGTTGATTTTGCAGGAATATCGTTTGCCCATCGAATAGTGTTAGTACTTACTCCGAATTGACTTGCAATACCAGATAAAGTATCCCCTGATTCAACTACATAGGTAGAAATAGTTTCACGATCAGGAACATCTACTGTTTCTAAATCATACAATGAAAATGGGGCAGTCAATGTATCATCGTCAGTAATAGGTGCGGTAGGGTCAACAGATGCAAGTATCATTGGTGATAAGTGCGCTTCCATAATTGGAAGACTCTGTAATGTTTCTGCTCGTGGGGTGTCATTCCGTTCTGCAGACGCAAAATTAAAGAGACCAGCAGAAACAACGTTTGGAGCAATTGCCCAAACGGTTACTGTCACAATGGTTGCACCACTTGTGAGTTTTTGTATAACAGATAAAGAAGGAGTTTTTGATTTGAAAAAGTTTATAAGCCAAGAAAAAATAAACTACCTAGAAAAGACCAAAAGATATAAATAAATTGAGAATTCTAGATAATTTTTTACGGTGAAGCGGGAAAACAACCATGACAGCCATACTACAGTAACTGAATTTGGGGCACTAATGCCTCTTATACCAAAGGGTAACACATGATCCCTGATCAGCAATAGGAAAACCAAAAAAGAGAACGATTATGGATTTTTGTCAAAATACAGTATGATAATACATATGACACTACAGGTTATTCCAAAAAAATCGCTTGGCCAGAATTTTTTAAACTCGGAACGAGTTGTTTCACGAATCTGTGAGACAGTAGAAGCTACCGTAAAAGACACTATCCTTGAAATTGGACCAGGATTGGGAGCTTTAACTGAAAAATTCATAGAATTACCCGGAAAAGTGGTTGCTATTGAAAAAGATGACCAATTATTTGATATATTGAACGAAAAATTCAAAAACGAGATCAAAAAACAGAAATTAACCTTAATAAACAATGACATTATCGACTTTGACCCAAAAACACTTAAAAAAATAGGAGTGCACGACTATATTATAGCTGCAAACATTCCTTATAATATAACAGGATTGATCATTAGAAAGTTTTTATCTGAGGAATTTCAACCAAAAAAGATGATTCTATTGATCCAAAGCGAGGTTGCTACACGAATTTTAGCCAGAGATAACAAGGAATCATTGCTTTCTATCAGTGTAAAAGTATATGGAACTCCAAAATTAGTAACCAAGGTTGCCCGAGGTAATTTCAATCCAGTTCCACGTGTTGATTCTGCAGTAATAAAAATTGAGAATATTTCAAGAAAAAACTTTACAAATGATCAATTTGAAAAAAAATTCTTTGAAATTATCCATGCTGGATTTGCTCATAAACGAAAAGTGCTTATCAAAAACATATTAGACGCTGGATTAGGTAATCGTGCATTACTTGAAAAAATATTTTCAGAACGAAAACTAACATTAACTGTTCGATCCGAAGAATTAACCGTGGACGACTGGATTTTTATTACCAATGTATTGTATAATCAATAATGATATGAATACCTCTAATATTGATAATAAAAAAACTGAAAACACTATACAACCACCAAAACATCCATGGGAAAAATATTTACCTGGACCACAGATCAGACGCGTGTTGATCATTATACTAATCCTAATTATTGGATATGCATTATGGAAACCTGCATTATCGCTCATTCAAAAAATTAGAAATAGTGCGTTACAATCATTAGTAGCTATCCCAACACCAGTAGCAGGAGAGCGAGCAAAAGGAGAGCTCAGTGTTGATAAAGATACCGATGGTGATGGACTTGCTGATTGGCAAGAAGCATTAATTGGTACCGATCCAAATATTCCAAACAGTGCAGACAGTGTTCCACAGGATGTACGTTATTTATTAAACAGTGAAGCTGCAAAAAATGCAGTTACCACAGAAGATAAACTTGCGTTGAAAATCTATCAACGACTACAAACAGATCCAAAAGGAAACAATATTGAAGAAGCGGTTCAGGCAGCAACTACCAAAGAATTATTGGATCTTGCAGATTCAATTGAAAATCAAATCTCACCATATACATTAGATGATATTGAATATTCAGAAGATAATGCAGAGGCACCTTATAAAGCAAAAATAGATAGTGTAAAAAAGATTGTGGTATTAGATGATGCATCTATAAAAGCAATATATGCAAGTTTGTTCAGCGGTGAAAATAGCAACCAATTAACATCGTTCCAAAGTACGTTAAGTCGTGAAGTTACAGAGTTGAAAGCATTACCTGTACCTAATGATTTTATCGAAGGTCATCTACTGTTATTAAATGATTTAAAAAGAATGTCAGAAGCATTATCAAAAAGTGTTTTTGGTCCAACAGATCAATCAACCCGAATTGCTCTATTCCTTGTTTTCCAAAAAAACTATAATTTATTAGTAAATAATTATGATACGATGCAACGCATGTTTGCTGTCAACTAATGTATGAAAACTATTCAAAAAAAAGTAATATCTTTACAAAGCAATTAAAATAATAAATAATTAAATAAATGACAGACAAAGAAAAAATTGAAAAATTTTTATTCTGGCTTAAAGATGAAAAGCAAGAT
>CALDKO010000014.1 GCA_937898165.1 uncultured bacterium
GTGTTAGTTGTTTTTCAACAGAAACAGTATATCCATGAGGTTGCAGTGGCACAGTAAGATCCACTGCAATTTGTTCAGGTGTTTTATTTCCAAAATCACCTACAATTTCAACGGAGTGATTATTTAAATTTGATTTCGCACTTACAATATTTGGTAGATCTTTCAGTTCACTTTCCGTCATGAATACACATGCCTTACAGTGCATACCGTGAATATGAAATGTATATGTTTTATTGTTCATAAATACTTATAATGTTTTAGTTTTGATACGAAGTGAGTTTCCGACCACAGAAACACTTGAAAATGCCATGGCAAGTCCTGCAAAAACAGGGTTAAGTAACCACCCAAACAATGGATAGAAAACTCCAGCAGCCAGTGGAATACCTATAATATTGTAAATAAAAGCCCAGAAAAGATTTTGTTTTATCCCACGCATGGTCATTTTTGACAGTTTGATTGCTTTTACTATTTTTGAAATATCTCCACTTAATAATGTAATTCCTGCTGATTCAATAGCAACATCGGTTCCAGTTCCCATAGCTATTCCCACGTCAGCTTGTGCCAGTGCAGGTGCATCGTTCACCCCGTCACCGGCCATAGCAACAATTAATCCTTGTGATTGGATCTCTTTAATTTTTGTTAATTTATCCTGAGGTAATACGTGAGCTATTACTTCATCAATCCCAACCAATGAGGCAATATATTTTGCAGCTTGTTCATCATCACCGGTTAGCATGATTACCTTAATCCCAAGTGTGTGCAGATCTGCAACGGTTTGTTTTGCTTCAGGTTTTACTTCATCCGCTACCATAACAAATCCAACTACTTTTTCTTTTGTTGCCAGAATAACTGGAGTTTTACCCTGTGCTGTAAATAGTTCAATTTTTGAAACATCAAAAGATATTCCTAAATCTGCTATTAGTTTTATATTTCCGGCATAATACTCAATATTATCTACGGTTCCTTTTACTCCTTTTCCTTGAATGTTTTCAAAATCTGTAACGGTTCCTGTAGTAATTTTTCTCTCGTCTGCATAACTTACAATAGCATGAGCAATTGGATGTTCAGATTTTTTTTCAAGAGTTGCCAAAACAGATACTATCTCCTGCTCTGAAAATTCCGAAAGATTTTGAATATCTACCAACATTGGTTTACCAACGGTGATGGTCCCTGTTTTATCTACTACTACGACATCCACATTATGAAGCTTTTCAAGTGTTGCAGCATCTTTAATTAAAATTCCTTCCTTTGCTCCTTTACCAACTCCTACAATAATAGCTGTCGGTGTTGCAAGACCCAAAGCACATGGACATGCAATGACGAGTACTCCCACAAACGATAGAAGTCCGAATGACAATGCCTGGGAGAATCCGAGAGATCCTGTACCAAACAAGAGCCACGCACCGAGCGTTATAAAGGCAATGACAAGTACAATAGGCACGAATACTGCTGAAATCCTGTCTGCCAGAGCCTGGATAGGGGCACGACTACCCTGTGCGTCTTCTACCATTTTTATAATTTGTGCGAGTAAGGTTTCTGATCCAATTTTTGTCGCCTGGAAAGTAAACGATCCACTCGTATTGATTGTTCCTGCAACCACACTGTCACCGACTTTTTTCTGTACAGGCATGGGTTCTCCTGTTACCAATGATTCATCAATAAAAGAAACACCCTCTGTGATTATCCCGTCCACGGGGATTTTTGCACCAGGTTTGATAATAACTAGGTCACCATGTTGTACATCGTTTACAGAAATTTCTGTTTCTTTTCCATCACGAATAACCAGTGCTGTTTTTGCCTGTAAATTTAAAAGCTTTTCAATTGCATCACCTGTTTTAATTTTTGATCGCGCTTCCAGATATTTTCCAAGTGCAATAAATGCAATAACTACAATAGTAACATCGTAATACGTATGTGATACATTTATAACAGATCCTAGTGACTCTTCAAATGCGCTTACTATAAAACTATACACAAATGCGGTCAGTGTTCCCATTCCAATTAATGTATCCATATTTGCCTTGCCATGACGGAGAAAGCGATAAAATCCCAATAGATACGGTTTCCCTACCACAAACAATGTGTAGGTTGCAAACAGTGGTAATAGGTGATGAAAAAATTCCTCAACCACACGACTCATCTCTGGTACTACCTGATACTGCGCTAATATTTCCCAACCCATAACAAAAATACTCACGATTGCAAGAGGTATAACGGATATAATTTTTGTTTTCATGTCTTTTATTTCTGCAAGTTTCTCATTCTTTGACTGATTAAGCCCAAGATGTGCAGCATGCTCGTCGGCAGACATTCCCATTTCATTTGCAGTTACTACAGACAATGAATATCCCAGTGGTTCTATTTTTTTTGATAGATCCTGAGGACTTACTATTGATTCATCAAAACTAACCTTTGCTGCTTCGGTTCCATAATTCACCTCAACCGATCGGACACCTTCGGTTTTTTTCAGGGTTTTTTCAATAATACTGGCACATGATGCACAGTGCATTCCTTTGATTGGATACGTTTGATTCTTCATATTTTATTTTCTCTTTAAGCCATACACTTTTAATATTTCACCAACCGCTTTTTTCTCTTGCCCTTTTTTAATTTGACTAACTACACAGGTACTCAAATGACTTTCCATAATTGCATCTTCTACACCTGAAAGAGCCTGCTTTATAGCAGATGTCTGGGTAATAATATCAATACAATATACACCGTTTTCAACCATGTCTTGTAGTCCTCGAATCTGACCTTCAATAATTTTTAGTCTGCGAATTAATTTTTTATTATCTTGATTCATAAATTAAATATGTTATTTAGTATGTTCCAAATCTTTTTTCATATCGTGGAACTGTTCTTTTGTTATTTCACCTCGTGCATAACGCTCTTTTAAAATATTGATTGCATCATGACCATGCGTTGGTCTAATCATTTTTTTAAAAACAGAAATTATTAATAATGCA
>CALDKO010000015.1 GCA_937898165.1 uncultured bacterium
ACCACTTTGGTGTTTTTTATTTTCTATAGATCTAAAGCTTATTTTATACTTGAAACAATACCAAGGATAATTAGAAAAATAATTATACACATTGCTACAGCATTAAGATTTGAATTATTGCTTTGCATACTTTAGAAGTTATTAATTAATTATTCCTTTGGTCGCATGATTGGATAAAAGATTACGTCGCGCAAATTGTCTTGTTCTGTCAGTAATGCTACCAAACGATCAATTCCCATTCCAAAACCTGTCATAGGTGGCATTCCATGCTCCATAGCGGTTATGAATCGTTCGTCAGTTTGCATAGCTTCGTCATCACCATCAGCTCGGGCACTGGATTGTTTTTCCAACAATTCACGTTGTGTGATTGGATTCACCAGTTCTGCATATTGATTGGTGATTTCAGCTCCTGCAATAATTAATTGGGTAACCTGTGCAGTTCCGTCAGGGTTTTGCTGCGCAAGAGGTTTTAATTCACTTGGATAATTCATTACAAACGTAGGTTGAACAATTTTGTTTCGTGAAGATTTTTTATAGATATGATCTAATAAATTCCCACGTCCTGTTTTTGCAACATCTTCATCACTCATCCCCCATTTTTTTGCAACAGATTTAATTTCATCCATACTTGCATGTTCCATATCCAAATCTGCATTTTGCTTAAGTAATTCCGCAAATGTAACCCGTGGCCAAATTCCGTCCAGATCAATTTCTACTTTGTTACCTTCTTTGTCCTCTACCATGAACATCGTTTTGCCGATTATATCCAATGCCAAGCCTCGGATTAATTGTTCAGTCCACAACATGTTTGTTTCGAGTGTTTCGTACGCTGCATACCATTCAATCATGGTGAATTCCTGAATATGCGTTGGATCACTTCCCTCGTTTCGGAAGTTTTTTCCAATTTCATAGATTCTGTTATATCCAGAAACCATCATCATTTTATGTTCGAGTTCAAGCGAAATACGAAGAACCATGTCCATGTCGTAATCATTGTGATGAGTGTTGAATGTTCGTGCCATTGCGCCCCCTGCCTGATTCTGTAAGATTGGTGTTTCAATTTCCAAGAAGTCTTTTGCATCAAAGAAATTTCGAATGTATTTAATTATTTTTGCGCGAGTTTCAAATCTTTTATACACATCATGATCAACAATCGCATCCAAATATCGTTTGCGCATTTTTTCCTCTGTATCTTCCAATCCATAATGCTCTGATGGGATCGGTAAGAGTGCCTTGGTAGCCATCGTCCATGATTTCACTAATAAACTTTGTGCACCTTTTTGAGTGATAAATAATGTTCCGGTTACAGAAATAAAATCTCCCAGGTCAACTGTTTCTCCAAATAATGTAAACAATTTTTCATCAATTTCATCTTTTTTAAATACTGCCTGGAATTTTTCTGTTCCATCAAAAAGAGTTACAAACATAATTGCACCCTGGCCACGCAATGAAAGGATTCGTCCGACGACTGAAACAGATTCATTAGTCGCTGAAAGATCGTCAAAAGAATTCAGAACCTCTGAAAGCGCATGAGTTCGTGATACACATGCAGGAAATGCATTCATGCCAAATTCACGTAGTTTTTCAAGTTTTTCCATGCGTACTGCACGTAATTCAGAAAGTGTTGCCATATTTCATGATTCTACCATAAAAATATCCATAAAAAAAGACTCTCTGGGTTGAGAATCTTTTGTGATAACTAAGCTCGCTTTATGTAAATTATTTTCGGTAACTCTCCCTTAAAAACAAAATTAGTAACCCCACATAACCACATATCGTGACCTTTTTCTGGCGAGCCAGTAATTCTTCCTTCAAATTGTCTTAAATTGTAATATCCGCCACCAAATTGGAGCTCGAACGAAACAAATGTTAATTGGTCAGCATTTTCAAATGGTTCATTTGAAATCTCTAACTTAATTTTTTCTTGCCCGTCAGCAATCATATTAAGCATATCATCTGCACCTGCTACCATTTCTAATTCTCCTTTGTCACCAGGCCAATCTGGTAAATCAACATACCATTGATTACTTAAGGTTTTATAAAATTCATAAACCCCTCTGATTTTTTCTGTTATAGTTTCCATTTTTGATATTTTTTGCTCATTATACACAAATTATTATATTTTACAAAAAACACCTATCCCAGGCGTCCAATTAGAATTCTATTCAACAGAGATAATTTTATACCCAACATTCCCACGTGGGGTAACAATTTCAAAACTGTCTCCAGTTTTTTTATTTACCATAGCAGACCCCATTGGTGAGCTGGTTGAAATTTTTCCTTGTGCAATATCTGCCTCTGTATCTGAGACAATCATAAATGTTTTCTCTGTATCATCGCCATCTTTTTTAACAATAACGGTCGCACCCAGTTCTACGGTTCCTGATCCAGATCGTTTAATAATTTCTACTCGTTTCAAAATAGATTCTAATTCCATGACCCGTGATTCATTTTTCCCTTGTTCACCACGAGCCGCATGATATTCTGCATTTTCTGAAAGATCACCCAAAGCACGCGCTGTTGCAACGCGTTCACCAATCTGATCACGCATGGTAGTTTTTCGCTCCATGAGCTCTGCTTCCAATTCTGCTTTTTTTGATTCGGTAATGAATTCTTTTTCCATATTTTGGTACTGTAGCACATTTTAAAAATAAAAAAAGCCAGGCAAGATTACCAAGCTAATTTAGTGAATTTGAAAAAAATCTGGTTCTGTTAATTGAATCTGATCAAACATATAACGCACAGCGCGTGATGCTCCAGCTTCGTTCGTTGATGGAGCCATTTCCATTACCACTGCATATGCATATGTTGGATTATCACTTGGGAAAAACCCTGTAGACCACGAGTTACTAAACTTTCGCCCCTTTCCAACCTGGGCAGTACCTGTTTTTGTAGAAACTTGAACATATGGAACATTTAGTACTTGCGCAGTACCTCGCAACACTGTTTGTCTCATTGCATCACGGATAACTGCATAATTTTTCTCATCTATTCCGGCTACTTGTTTCTTTTCGGAATCTTTTATTTCAGTATTTAGTTCAACATGAGGAGTAACCAGTGTTCCACTATTTCCAATAGCACCAACCGCGCGAACCATTTGCAGTAGTGACACCTGAAATCCAAATTGCCCAATTGCCGAGTTGTAAGTATCACCCTGTCGCCATGCACCATCAGTAAAGTTTTTCAACTTCCATTCTGGTGACGGTACCGTTCCTGCTTTATCATTTTCTAATGCAAATCCTGTAGGTGTTCCAATACCAAATTTATTTATATAGGTATCAATTTTTGAAATCCCAAGTCCTGCCTGATCTTTATACCCACCACCAATAGCATAGAAGAATGTGTTTACAGACTCTGCAATAGCTGTATACACATTTGTAGGACCATGACCTCCCTTTTTCCAGTCACGGAAAATTTGTGGCTGCGATGGATTATAACGGTTTGGTATCTCAACTTGCCCCACACTGTACACAATGGTTTGTGGGGTGATAATTCCTTCCTGGAGAGCTCCAATTGCCAAGTATGGTTTTACGGTTGAACCTGGAGTAAACAATCCTGAAATTGCACGATTTAAATACACCTTACGATGATCAGTTGCATACGATGCAATCACTTCATTATTTTTCCCTTCGGCCAGAATATTTGCATCGTATTCAGGATAACTGGTCATAGCAATTAATTCTCCTGTTTTAATATTCATAACAATTCCCGCACCACCTTCAAATCCACTACTTTCAGCTAGGTCTTTAATTCCTTTATACAAAGCAGACTGCACTACTGAATCAATAGTGAGTGTTAGGTTTTTCCCTGGTTCTGGTGGAATCATCATATTTTCTGATGTAATGGCACCTTTTGCATCAACTTCTACCACTTTGCTCCCGTTTTCACCTGACAAATATTGACTATATTTTTTCTCAATTCCACTTTTACCTTCGATGGTTTCTCGCCAGAAAAAACCAGATTGATCCCGTGTAGGATATCCCACATACCCAAGTAAGTGGCCATAGCCTCCACCTTCAATATATTCACGGTGTAAAAAGGGTTCACCAGTTGGCGCAGGAATGTTCCATGCAAGTGGTTTTTGGTTTCGATCAAAAATAACTCCTCGTTCTGAGAAAATAGGAATTTCTTGTAATCGATTATTTTCACTTAAGTTAAAGAATTTTTTACCCTGTATGATTTGTACTTTTACTAATTGAAAAGTAAAAATGCAGAAAAAAAGAACCAAGAAAAAACCAAACCAACGTATGGATTTTTTACTAATTGGTTTTTCAATCATTCCTTCAAATTGCTGGGTATTGAAACCAGGACGGTTTTCCGAATCAAGCAAAATCTGGTCAGGATCAATGGTAAACCGTTTAATTTTTTTAGAGCGTCTAAAAATCATAATAATCGTTGTGGTTTTTGTGTATTCTTCTGAATTATTATCATAATCACATAGATAATAATAGCAACTCCTGTATGTATACACCAAAGATACCAAGGACTACCTGGTACATGAAATGCTATATCATATACTATTCCTACAATTAGTATTTCAAAAAAATTATCAAAAATAAACGCAAAAATTATCCCAAGAATTCCAACCAGCCACACAGGAAAAATTGTAATTCCAAGCAATAAGACAACAATACTAATCAATCTGTTAACAAATTCTTTCATATATTAAAAATCGTGAGGGTTGCGAATCTTTTGAATAATTTTATTAATGATTGCTAATAATGCAATCGTAATAATTCCATAAAATATAATTGGAGTAGTAAAAACAAATAAAAATATATTTAATGCAAAAACGTATAGTTTTAATAAAAAAACATTCCCGTTACCTTTAAAATCTTGGCCTGATCCCTGGAAGAGTGTTCCTTGATCTCCGTTCAATACATTATCTACTCGTTCGTTTCTATTTTCTTCTGTAGTTTGTGACAGCGAAGTGATTTGTAATTCTTTTTCTGCTTTTATGTCACGCCAAATACCTGATTGTTGTACTCTCCATGCGTCAACTTTTTCATATACTGAAATACCCCAAGCTCTAACAATGGTCCAAATGTTTTTAGCTTTTTCCTTTACTGCAGCAGTACCTGTTGCAGGTTCAATTGAAGCTGTTGTCGCTGTAGAATCAGTGCTTGTTGTGGTAACAGCTGTTTTAGTCACTACTGTTTCTGCATATGTTGAGGTCGCAAAAAAACCAGTAGATATTATTGATAATCCTATAATAGCCACAAACAGTGGTGCTGAGAAAGTAATTCGTTTCATAGTTTGATTATACCATACCGGTTTTAAAATAAAAGAAACCAGGTCCTTATTAAACATTATCCACAGCCCTGTACTTGCATTTTATTTAAATAGTGTATATACTACACTTAGTATAGGAGCTTATTAAAAAATAGTTGCCAGTCACTCTATATTGCCTATATTTATCCTTTTATTGTATGGAATCATTTTTAAACATAAATAATATCTTTTTTACCTTTTTAGGTTACCCAATGAGCTATATTGAATTCTTTGGTACTATTTTTAATATTTGGTCAGTATGGCTAGTTGCAAAAAACAAAATATTAAATTGGCCTATTGGTCTGATCGGAACAATATTATTCACTGCCCTTTTTTGGCAAATTCATTTATATTCTGATTTTTTGGAACAGATTTATTATTTTATTACTGGAATCTGGGGTTGGTGGGTTTGGTCACAAAGTAATAAAAAAGAAACTAATGAAAATGGCATTACTGTATTGAAACGAAATATGCAAATCATATGGCTATTTATTATTGCACTTGGAACTGTAGTGCTCGGCTATGTGACTAGTCATTTAAATATTTGGTTGCCAACATATTTTCCTACTGCTGCATCATATGTATATTTAGATGCATTTACTACTGTAGTTAGCTTTGTTGCAACTATTCTTTTGATTCGTAAAAAAATTGATGCATGGTATCTATGGATTTTAATTGATATTATCGGAATTTGGCTCTATTGGGTAAAAGGAGTTCATTTTGTATCTCTCCTATATGTTGTATTCCTTGTCCTTGCAACTAAAGGTTTACTAAATTGGTTACGTATTAAAAATAATCAAAAATAATTATATGACTACTGGATTTATTGTTGGGAAATTTTACCCCTTCCATCTGGGTCATATGTACCTAATCGATGTTGCTCGCGCTAATTGTGATCATTTAATTGTTTGGGTATGCGAAAAAGCATCACAAGATGTATTGGGACATATCCGTGCAAAATGGATTAAAGAACTGTACCCAGATATTGAAGTACGATTAGTCCCAGATACTTTGGATGATAATGACAGTGAAGGTTGGGCAAATTATACCGTACGGGTTTTAGGACGAGCTCCTGATATTGTATTCACCTCAGAGGATTATGGTGAACCCTATGCAA
>CALDKO010000016.1 GCA_937898165.1 uncultured bacterium
TGGAGACCGGAAAATTATTCCGTGCATTTACAGAATCTGATACAGGATTCATGGCTAGCCATGTTCGTTCTGTTATTGATGCAGGAAAATTAATGCCAGCATTTTTCCCCGTATATTTATGGTCACGGGCATTAGTTGAAAACTATACAGGTACAGAAGATGTTATTTTAGATGGAGTAGCTCGTCGAATAGAGGAGGCAAGTATCGTAGATTCTGCTCTCGATTTTTTGGAAATACAAAATCGGTATGTATTGCATATTAATGTATCTGATGAATGGGTGTTTGATCACATGGGGAAACGCGACCGTGCCGATGATACACAAGAAGGAATGCAAAAAAGATTGGCATGGTTTACAGAAAATGTAGTTCCCGTTATTGATTACTTCGCACGAAATGAAAAATATGTGTCACTAACAATAAACGGAGAACAAACTATCGAACAAGTAGCAGAGGATATTAAACATGTGTTAGAAAAGTAAGCTACTAGTTGTTTGTCATTCCGGACTTGATCCGGAATCCAGGATATATGCAAACTAAAATATTTTATGTATACATACTCGCGAATAATCGAAATGGCACAATATATATTGGCGTTACCAGTAACTTAGAAAAAAGAATTAAACAGCATAAAGAAAAAGTTTATGAACAAAGTTTTACTTCAAAATATGAAATTAATAAACTTGTTTATTATGAAAGTACTGAAAATGCTGAATCCGCAATTGCTCGAGAAAAACAATTAAAAAATTGGAAACGGCAATGGAAACTAGATGTAATAGAAAAAAATAATCCACAATGGAAAGACTTATCTGAACATTGGTAAAACTCTGGATGCCGGATCAAGTCCGGCATGACACATCAAAACACAACTATGATCATCATTAAAACAGACAAAGAAATACAATCAATGCGAAAAGGCGGAAAAATTCATGCACGTGTTTTACGCATGGTTGCAGAACGTGTGGCGCCAGGCGTTTCAACTGCGGAATTGGATTTTTTTGCAGAACAATTGGTCCGTGATGCTGGTGCGGTTCCCGCATTCAAGGGATATCAACCAGACGGGCAGTATTCACCATTTCCTGCAACATTGTGTACCTCTATCAATGATGAAATTGTTCACGGAATTCCTGCAGGTGATCGTATATTACAGGATGGAGATATTGTTTCCATTGATCTGGGAGTAGAATATCAGGGAGTTTTTTTGGATGGAGCAGTCACTGTTGCGGTAGGAAATGTTTCTGATGAAATCCGTACATTTTTGGAAGATACAAAAAAATCCCTTATGGCAGGGATACATGAATCTGTTGCGGGTAATACCACAGGTGATATTGGATATGCGATACAAACATTTGTGAATAAACGATATGGAATTGTAAAAGGGCTAGCAGGTCACGGGGTAGGACGAAAAATTCATGAGGATCCCTACATTCCTAATTATGGTAAACGTGGACAGGGAACCAAATTGGTTCCAGGTATGACGGTTGCGATCGAGCCGATGTTAACCATTGGAAGTCCTGAAACAGAAATTCTGGATGATGATTGGACATTTGTTACTGCCGATGGAATGCCTGCTGCACATTTTGAACATACGATTCTAATTACCGAGGGAAAGCCAGAAATTTTAACGGTAGAATAAAAAACACCCAACAGGTGTTTTTTATTTATCCACAGTCATAAACTGTGCATAATTGATTTTTTTCTGATATAATAAAAATATAACCTTATTTAAAAAAAATATGAAAAAAATATTTCCTCTCAACAAAAAAATATTATTCACACTAATTTCAGCACTCTCTATTATTGGGTATAGTTTTGTTGTTTTTGCTGCAGCACCAAATGGAGGTTATGCGCCAGGAACAACACTTGATCCGGACTGTGCACCAGGTGATACGGACTGCGTAGTTTCAATTGGTGGATTGAATCCAAATTCAATTTTGTATACCGATGCAAATGGAAATACAACTACCGATAGTTCGTTTACCAGAAATGCGACAAATTATGAAACGTATATTGGACGTACATATCAAAATACTCTTCCGGGCGACCTAACATTAACTCTTGACTCGTTAATGTTAGAGTATTCGACTAATGCAACTCCTGGGGCATATATACCTGGTGAAAACTTGGTGTTTGAAAATGTATCCACTAATGCAACATATACTGGCGTTTATCAAGGTTTTGGTTTTTCTATTCCACAAGATAATATTTCAGACAATACTACATTTAATGGGACTGGACTTGATGATTTAAGTATAGATACCTACAATGACTATATAAATAACGGTCCAGCTCCAACTACATTTACATTTACTATTACAGATAAGAATGTTTCTATGTATGCGGTAGCTGACAATTATAATGGAAGTTTTCAAATAGGCGAAACGGTTATTGGATCTAATTCAGGCGCGACAGGTACGGTAGTTTCTACAGAACCGGGATTAGTGTTAGATACTATTTCTGGTACATTTCAATACGGAGATCTTATTACCGGAAATAGTTCAGGTGCTACGGTAAATAATGAAATAAATGGAGACCTGGTTGATGTATATAGTTATAACAATGGTGATGTATCTGGTGTCGGAATAACAGGTCGTGGAAAAAATTTTTATAATCATTCACTTTATATTTATTTTAGTAATATCACAGGTCACGAAATCGGTGATCAGTGGACTGTGGAAATTACTACTGAAACTTTTTATACACATATTCATAAGATTTCAGATGTTAGCGACTCAATCTCAATTGGGCCAGTATCAATAACAGGGCAAACTTCTAATACTGCTTCAGAGGGTAGTATCTTTGCAACAACCCCACTTGGAAATCCAGGCGACAATATTATTTTCCAAAATTTCTCAGGACCAACACCAATAATAGATGGTATAGGTGCTATTACGGCTGTTAATGGAAATAACTATGGCATACAAATTCAACAAGGAACTTATCATGTGGGTGATATTGCATTTGTAAACAATCCAAATGGTGGTGGGGCATTGGCGGCTTTGGTTAGTGCTGCAAACACTGATCCAATTACGGTTGATATGAGCTCTGGATTTTCAATTAATAGTAATATTGCAGGAATTGGATTGCGCGGTTCGGTATTTCAGCAAACAGATGGTACTGTTACCGGTG
>CALDKO010000017.1 GCA_937898165.1 uncultured bacterium
GCACGAAAACGACTTCTTAATGATCGTCGTCGTCGCGCTATGAAAGTCGCTGTAAAATCAGTAAAGGTTACTAAAACCGCTGATGAATTATCAAAAGCTTATCAAGCAATTGATAAAGCAGCAAAACGAGGGGTTATTAAAAAAAACACTGCAAGTCGAAAGAAGTCTCGATTGGCAGCAGAAATCAAAAAATCTCAAGCAAAATAATCCATTATTGGGTTTTTTTGTTATACTATAACTATGAATCATCTTATCTTTTTTTCAGGAAACGACTGCCCTCATTGCGATGTTATGCGTAGGCTTATTGCGCGAATTGAATCTGAATTTGGTATTTCTATTGAAGAACGAGAGGTGTGGCAAAACGAAAGTAATTATCGATTATTAGAAAATTATATTAAAAATCATGAATGTCCAGGTATTCCTGTCTTTGTGAATACTCAAACAGGTGTATTGTTGTGTGGTGAAGTAACCTACAGACAATTATTATCTTGGGCACAGGGTGGAAATGTGATACAATAGCTTTATTATATGGAATTTATTCATCAACTAGGTGGTTTATCATATCTTGGTGTGTTTGGAATTGCTATGCTTGCCATGGTGGTATTACCTTTTCCAGAGGAGGTCACACTACTTTCTCTTGGGTATTTAGCAGGAATCGGAGTATTTCATTGGGCATTACTCATTCCTGTATGTATGGCAGGTCTTTTTGTTGCTGATTTTACAATATACTTATTAGCGCGGAATGGCTCTAAAATTACTACAAAAGCCTATCAAAAAATGTTCGCTGAGAAATTTGATTTTTTGCAGAATATGAACCCAGAAAAATTAGAGCGGCTTATTATTTTCTCCCGATTTTTAATTTACTTTAGATTCTTGGCCGGGTTCTTGGCTGGACACTATAAAGTTTCTTTTAAAAAATTTGTTTCATATGAACTGGTATCTCTATCTGTATATGTAACATTGTTTATTGGACTTGGATTTTTTTTACGTAATCAAGTGGAAAGAGTTATTGCAGGAGTTGGAGTCGTGCAAAATATTATTCTTGTTGTAGTATTTTTTACAATTGCAGTAATGGTATTTCGATCAATTAAAAAATATTTTTTACGTACTGGTAAATAATACTCATCAAAAAATCACCCAGTGGTGATTTTTTGATGAGTATTATACTGTGCTCTCGCTAGGAATCGAACCTAGATCTTAACTTCCGCAAAGTTATGTCCTATCCATTGAACGACAAGAGCAATGCAGCTACCTTATCATAGAAACCAATTTACTTCAAGAATAATAAAAACACCTTGTAATAAGGTGTTTTTATTTAGAAACCAATACGTTCCATAATTAAATCAATGGCAGATTCTCGCATTTCTTGTTCAGGAGCAATTCCAAGAAGGAATGTTCGTAATTCGGTGGCGCGTACATCATCAGGAATTGGAATAGAAATAATAGGTGCAAAGTTTCTGGTTGTTTTCAAGATTAACTTTCTAATCCCAAATGGATTTCTGTACATCCAAAATGCTGACACAGTATTAAATCCGATAAGATCATTGTTAATTTGTATCCCACGCAAACTGATCTCTATTGAGATTGGTGCATTCTTTTTTCCTGCAAACAATCCAAGAAGAAATCCACCAAGTAAAAGCAAAACACCAAACAAAAAGTTTTTTGTAATAAATGCAATTACAGCACCTATAACAATTAAAATACCCAACGCCCAATACCAGTCGGTACTTTTTTCGCGGTGTTCATATTCTAATGTATCCCATGAAAATTCCGTTGTTTCTTCGTGAATCATAATTAGTATCAGTATACTCCATGTCTGTTGGATATACAATATTTATAGTGATGGTTTTGGGAGGATAACACTGAAGGTACTTCCTTTACCAAGACCCGGAGAAGTAACCGCAATCGATCCGTGGTGGAGTTCAACAATTCTCTTACCAAGATATAAACCAAGACCAGAACCTCCTTTTGATGACTTACCAGCATTTCCTCTAATAAATTTTTCAAACAACTTAACCAACTCTTCTGGAGAAATCCCAGGACCAGTATCGGTTACGTCAGTAATAAAAGTATTAGTTGTTGGGTCGTATCTTAAACCAATAGTAATTGACCCAGTTGCTGTATATTTTATTGCATTATCAATAATATTTACAAATACTTGGCGTAATTTTGTTTTGTCCCCGGAAATAATTGCAACCGGTAGGTCGGTGGTAAATGTTAATCCAAGTTGTTTTGTTCCCGCGGTAATACGGAATTCCTCTGATAATTGATCTAATAGTTGCACCAAATCAATTGGTTCAGTAGACATAACCAGTCCACCTTGTTCAATTTTTGAAATATCAAGAAGGTCGTTTACTGTTTCAATCATGTTTCCTGCTGTTTCTCGTAGCTGTTCTACGATCTGTAACATGTCAGGTTTATCTTTGATTCCATCTGAAACAGCGTTGAGTCCCCATTTTAATGAAGTTAATGGACTACGTAATTGATGAGTTGCAAATGAAAGGAATTCATTTTTTGAAGCATCCAGTGCTTTTAATTTTTCTTGTACTACAACTAATTCTGAATTTAGATTTTGTAATTTCTCTTGGTATATGTGTTGTTCTTTTGTACTTTGGTATAATTGCCAGCCAATAACAATTACATAGATTAAGATTACAAATAATACTAATTGGAATAAGATAACAGAAAATTGTGGCAATAGAAATAATGAACCAATCAATACGATCAATATAATTACACTGATTTGAATACCATGGTAACTGTGTCCCATATTGTGGTAACGTGTCATCAAAATTCCAATTACCATCAACATTACAGGCATTGCCAATAAGCTGTATTGTGCAATTTGCCAATTATCTACCAACGATGAAATTAAACTTCCCGCTGCCATTGCTAACATTAATATTCCTAAACTAAGACCTCGCCACAGAATAACCTTTTGTTTATTACGGTCGCCTTTATTTTTTCGTATACTAATTATTAAAAATACACAATGTATAAAGAATAAGAAAAATTCATAAGCATACAAATAAATTGCCATCCAACCTTCCTCTGCTTCTCGGTCGCAGTTAGTTAATGTAAAAGAGGTAAGAGATGCGTTTGTTCCCCAGAAAAAGAGTACAGGAAGAAATGGTAAACAGAACAGTAATATTGTTTTCCAGGTAATTTGTTTTTCAAGTACTGCAACATAGGAAAAGAAAATATATCCCAGGAATAGTAATGATTCAATCGGAAACATGAATGACCAGAAAAACATAATTATATCAGGTCGTTCATTTGCCCAGGTAACAATGTCTGTAAAAACCCATGTACAGAATATAATTGTCATGAAAAAGAATATTCTATTTACTTGATCTTTTGGTTTTTGTAGAAAAACTGCGATCCCAACTACAAGAGCAATAAAGAAGGGTATGAAATGAGAAAAGTACACCAAACTATCAGAAACGTTTCCAGAAAAAATGAGTAATTTCGAAGGATACCATTCACAGGCTGCAATGGCTTGTGATGCGTTTAATCCATCCGGTAAACTGTAAACAACATTCCCTTGGATAATATATTTTTCAAAAGCTGCCCAAATGGTCACTAAAAATACACCCAGTACAGAAAGTAAAGAATAAAAGGATATATTTTTTGTGAAATTAACAGTCATATTTAGTAAATGGGATACCGTAGAATTTTGCATTGAACCGTCTAATCTTTTTTGGAATATAGGGTAGATTTTTTTCAAAGAAATCTCGAGATAATAATAATGATGAACTAATTAAACCTCGACATTTTTTGTTATTACACCTACAACCGATCATACGCCAGTAAATATCTGCATCAACAAATGAATAGTCAATCGTTATTTCTTCGCCTGGTTGTATTGCTCTTTTGGCATAAAATTTATGTTCATGATCAACATAACAATTACAATCACATGAATGATTCAAAAAACGCAACGGATCATCAGGTAATGGGCAGTGTATAGTTTTTTCATCAATCGATATAGAGTGTTTATGAGTAATTTGTGCATCCTCTATAGTGGTTGATTTGTTGAGCGTACGTAAACCTTTTGAAGTAAAAAGTAATTCGCCTGCTTTTATAGGTTCGGTACAAAAAAGTCCCTTACCTTCGATTTTGCTTTTTGATATTTTAAATTTCATACTAGGTATAGTATAGGTGAATTATGTTTTTTTCTCAATAGTTTGTTTTTAATTAGACATTTGATATCATATAAGCATGATCACTTATCTAAAATCGTTTTTTGTTGCATTAGTTGCTACTAGTGTTTCATTGGTGGGAGATGTGTATATTAATGAGGCAGCTCATTTGGCAGGCAGAAAATCAATTACTTACTTGTTGTGGGGGTCATTTATTTTTGGGTTGTCTGGACTGCTTTGGTATTTTGTATTTAAAAAATTAAGTTTTTCAGGGGTGGTACTTTTATATTTATTCTTGTCAGCAATACTTGCTGTTGGGATTGATTATGTGAAATATGGCAACATACCAGATGTAAAAGCTTGGATTGGTCTTGCGCTATTCTGTGGAGCAATGTGGCTATTGCGAGATTATATGGCAGGCCACTGATAGATAAATAAAAAACCAAGGATATCCTTGGTTTTTAGCTTTCTTCTTTTGGTGTTCCTACCTTTTTATTTTTAATGTAGGTGAAATGAAAATGTTCGGCGACTTCTGGCATAATTATTGCACCGTCTAATTTTTTAAGCGTTTTTTCACAATCTACAAATGTTTTTGGGATATCAGATTCCGGTAATTGTGCCAAAAGTGCAAGGTTCTGTATGTTTTGTAATATGTTTTTTTCGTAAGCTGATTGTTGGTTTTCAAAATGAACCCCAGGAATGTAATGTTTCAAAATTTTATCATATTCTAAAACTGGTAAACACATTCGTTCATCAGCATATGCTGCTGGAATTTCCGGAAAGTTTTCATACCATAATTTACACCACATTGCATTATTCTCTTTGTATTTTCGAAGGAATGAAAATACCATTTCAGCATCAGGGTGTTCAGAAAGTTCTGGGTATTCTGCACCATTAATAATTTTCTTCCGAAGCTGCAGTAAATCTTCAACTTGTGGTTGGCTGTACCCAGCATGTAATAATAAATCGTACATTATAGTGTAATCCCAACTATGTTCACGCATGTCTGGAATTCTAAAATAGGTAAAGGTTTCTGTTTCGTTTGACGCAACCCATTCATTTACATTTAAAATCTCAGTAAACTTTTCGAATGTTAGATCACGCGGAC
>CALDKO010000018.1 GCA_937898165.1 uncultured bacterium
ACCTGTCACTGCTGCCATTATTACCATCGTAATAACCATAGTTTTTGCAAAAAACTTATATGATGCGTTCATTTGAAAATCAATCAGCTCTTTTCGTTCTGCAAGGGAGAGATTTTGAAATTGTTGCATGTCATTATGTTGGTTATTGATCATAAAATATATAGTGAGTGAGTTACCTACTCTATAGATAGTATACAATGATTTTATTTATTTGAAAACAACCTCTGTATTTCCTCGAGCGACAACTGTATTATCCTGACGATACTCGACAATAATCCTTCCTTGGATTTCTGATGTTTCTACAGTGTATATGTTTTTTGGATATATGGGGGCAAGGAAGTCTACTGACAAGTTTTTCGTCAATGCCGTGCCTGACTTGCCAGAAAACAGTTGTGCATGAATTCCAGAAATACTATCAATCACGAAACATGTAATGCCGCCATGGATAATTCCATCATTACCAACTAATTTTTCAGGAAATGAAATAGTGCACGATATTTTTTCCTTTGAAACATCAATGTTGCGGATATCAAATTCAAACAGATCCATCCATTTTTTGCTAACACTTGCATACTTTGCAAGTTTTGGGTACATGAATAATTTTTCGAGCATATTATTTTTTCAAGTTAATTATAACATCCTCATCAGCAACTGGCGGAAGAGGCTGTCCTTCCGGAATAAATTTTAGTGCTACGGAATTCACGCAATGACGAACATTTTTATCAGTCAGATATTCACCATTGAATACATGACCCAAATGTCCACCACAATGCGAACATGAAATTTCCGTATAGATTTCACCTGGACGAAGTTTCCGTGCAACAGCACCAGGAATTTCATCATCAAATGCCGGCCAGCCACAATGTGCATCAAATTTGCTTTCTGATGTATATAAAGGATTATTGCACCAACCACATACGTAGATTCCTTTTTGATAATGATTATCGTACTCACCAGAAAAAGGCATTTCAGTGTCGCCTTTTGCAAGTACATTATATTGTTCTGGTGTAAGGTCGTTCTTTTTCATAAATTATTGTTATTCATATATTTTTTTATAAGTTCAACATCTTTTTTGTCTTTTTCGCGCTCACTTTTTTCTTTAAAGAATAAGCAAGTCTTCAAATCTTGAAATGGAATTCCATTTATTATTTCAGCATTGGCACGCTGGTAAACGAAATTATATTTGTCATCCTGCACAAAATTTCGATGCATGCATTCAATATTTTCAAATGAAATTTTCGAAACATGCTCACCAATTTCGACAGTATGTATTTTTGATAAATCATCAAATAATCTGTCGGAAATTAAAATATCTAAATCACCACACTCACGAATATCGCGAATTGCCAAAGGTCCTGAAGAAACAATCAGGTAATCTTTTACTGGAAAATTTAGTTGTTTTAATTCAATTAGAAATTTATCGATATTTCTCATATATTATTTATGGCTATATTTTACTTGGTCTATAAATGACTTAAATCCTTCAACATCTTCTTTGGTTCCTAATAAATGACTTTGTTCAGGACTAAATACAACATACTGCTCTTCTTCTGGAAAAGTATCGTCATCTTGTAGCCATCTATCCTTTCCTATAACAATCCCATCATAACCTTCTTTTTCTAAAGCAGTTACTAAACTACGTCGCTTTTTAAAAAACCAATCTTCATCTTCTTCACCATCTCTAAACTCAATAAGATCATCAGACTCAAGAGCATCTTTAAACGATGTTGCTACTAAATAATGTTTTTTATGTCCAAATGCTTCCCAAAAAGTATCGTATTTCTTGAACTTAGTTATATTAACTATTGCTGGATGAACTTTATTATAATCTCTCTCAAACCTTTCACTGAACATTTCAACTGCTTTTACAGATTCAGCAAAAAAAGACATCTTTGTCTTTGGGAATTCAACCGCCATTTCTTTCAGTTTCTTTTGCTCTTTCATTAAAAAATAAACACTTGAACATACACCAAATTCTGTTTTTTCATAAAAATCCAAGTAACTTATATCTCCTCGATTTCTCCAAAATGAAGATAGCCCAGGCTCTCTTAAATCTTCTTCTGAATATTTTAGTGTAATATCTTCTCTTGTTAGACCAAAATCGTTATGTATTTTTTCAAGTCTAGAATCGATATCAGTTTGTAATTTTATGAATTTATCATTTTTTCTTTGATCAAGATCATAAACCCTCTCTTGAAAAACAATTTTATTTATTTTTGTCTCAGGAAAAATTGAATCTACATATTGTGAATATTGTTCTTTGGTTCCGATTTTTGATAATTCAGGATTTTGTTCAAACACAAAATCCACTCCATCTTTTATGGTTGGAATTTTATTTACATCTATTTTCTTTTTTAGGATCAAGTTTTCCATAAACTATTTCCGCCCAAACAACGGTTCGCTTGGTTTTTCTCGTTTAATAATCAATTCCTTAATTTTATCAGCAGTTGTTGGCATGATCGGTTGTAACAGTACGGATACCCGTGCAAGTCCTGTAATTACATGATGCACATCAGCGCGCGCTTTCTCCGGATCAACCTTAAACGTTTTAAACGGTTCTGTATCGGTAATATATTTATCCAAATCTGCAATTTCCGCCCAGATTGAATTGGTTACTTCTGCATAATCAAATCGTTCGTAGGCAGGATGCGCAATGTCTGCAAATTGTGGAAATACCAAATCACTGATATCTACATCATATGATTGCGCCATGGTAAGAGATCGCGAAACCAAGTTCCCAATTCCGTTTACCAGATTTGCATTATACGTTGTCGCAACTCGATCGAGTGTAAATGGAGAATCCTCAAACATGGAAACTTCTTTTGATACAAACAGTCGCAACATGTCGGTTCCGTATTCATCTACTACCTGGTTCGGTGTTACCACGTTTCCAATAGATTTAGACATTTTAATTCCACCGTCACCGGTAAAAAATCCATTGATGACAATCTGATGCGAATTTGGCAGATCTGCCGCCATCAACATCGCCTGCCACATTGCAGACTGCTGACGTAGGTTATCCTTTCCACAATACTGTGTTGGATTTCCATTTTTCCAAAATGTTTCAAACTGATCATTATTTTCCGGCCAACCAAGAGTCGAAATATAATTCACTAACGCATCAAACCACACATACATAACCTGATTATCATCACCTGGAACAGCAACACCCCATGGCATTTTTGATTTCAATCGTGATATTGAAAAATCTTCGAGTCCTGATTCAATAAATGTTTTTATTTCATGGAAACGAAAATCAGGCACCACAAAATGAGGATTCTTTGCATAAAAATCCAAAAGGGGTTTCTGAAATTCAGAAAACTTAAAGAAATAATTTTCCTCATCAATCAATTCAATTGTATAGGTCGGATGAATTGGACATTTCCCATCAACCAATTCTGAATCTGTTTTTTCAAGCTCACACCCAACACAGTATTTTATCTGATACTGTTTTTTATAAATATATCCGTTTTGTTCAACTCGCTTCCAAAATTCCTGTGCAGCAGATTCATGATGTGTATCAGTTGTTCGGATGAAATGAATATCATCTGAAATGCCGAGCATTTCTTTCAATCCACGAAACATCACCGCATGGCGATCTACATATGACTGTACGTCCTCGCCTACCTTTCCCGCATCTGCCCATAATTTCTGACCATGCTCATCAGTTCCAGTGTTAAAAAATACCTCATATCCCATCAGTTTTTTATAACGGGCCAAAATATCGGCACGGATAATTTCCATCGCAAAACCAACATGCGGTTCTGCATTTACATATGGGAGCGTGGTAGTAATATAAAAAGGTTTTTGTTCGTTCATATATACTACTATACATAAAAACCATTATTTAATAAACCTGATTAAGTTAATTGACAAAAGTATAAAAAGTAGTATAATTAAGGAAACAAAAAATAAAACACTATGGGAACAATTAAACAGCCGATATTCCCTACTGTAGAGGAACTTGGCGACGCATGCTTTAATGAAAAGGTATTCAAAAAAATAATAAGGGTAACTAAAAAAGTCTCTCCGGTTAAAATGGCAGCGGTATTCAAATTCACAGGGATGTATAATAAAAAATATGGAACTAACTTTTTTGTAACATACAAACGAGTTGGAACCTCAGACACCTATGAGCTCAAGAATATAACCTGTACTAAAAAACCAGAAGAAACCGTTAAGGAAACTGACCAAGGATTAGTCAAAGGTAATCAGTATGTATTGTTTGATCCAAAAACAGTAATGCATACAACCCAGCCTACTTTGAAAAAAATAAGTTGGATGACTGCACCAGATGTCGATTGGCCATTAGGTTATCCAAAAGAAATTTAACACTCCTACATTAGGAGTGTTTTTTTATATACAAAAAATCACCCATTGGGTGACTTTTTGAGCAATTATTTCATTGCAAGAACTTTTGGCGCATCGATTTTCGAGATTTTATCCATAACACCAAACACGAGTGGTTGGTATTTTGGGTTTACCATATTATACGCAGACATTTTCTGTGAAAGAGTTTTGTCTTTGTAATATTTAGCGGTACTTTCTCGGTTACCAGCCAAATGGGCAGTAACTTCGTTGATAGCTTGTTCCTTTGATGCAAAATCCTTACATTTTAAACCGGCTTTGTCAGAACATCCCCATCCAAACATGTTGTCTGGATCTTTTTTAGGAACGAACTTACCACCAGTAGATTCGATCATGGCTTTTGCTGCAACGAAACGCCAATCGATACCTTCACGGTCAGCTGCTGTAACGAATACTTTACCATATCCTGCCGCAGGCAAGTTATATTGTGCAAAGTATGCGTCGATTTTAGCTGCTCGTTCGGCAACAGTTAATCCGTCAACGACTTTTTCTTCGTCGGCTGAAACGGTGTCTAAGGCTTGTGCTTGTGCTGTGTGTGCCCAGAATGAGGTAATCAGGATAGTCGCAACAAGTGCAACGGTTATCGATGATTTACCAACACTGGTAAAGAAAGTAAATGACTTAGTAATAATGTGGGCACCACGTAATGAATTGTATATATTTTTGGGCATAATTGACGGTTGTGCTCCGTCGAACGTCATGTCTGATGTCTATTCCTCCGTAGGTAAAACCTGGTGAAATAAAAAGACCCGAAAATGGGTATGTTTGTAGTGTAGCACATGCAAGTCTTGCTGTCAAGAGATTTTTATGGTATAATGGTGTTAATTCTGAAAATACGTTGATTTATAAGGCTTTTTTAGGACCTCATTTTTAGCTGTCTTACCTAATTTTTACCAAAATTTTCCATGCAAATTATTATTCGAGTTCGAGCCTTCCCTGACGCAAAAAAGGAGCATATTGAAGAGACTGAGCCTCATATTCTGCGGATTTTTGTTCGGGAACCAGCAAAAGATAACCGTGCCAACCGAAAAATATTAGATTTGGTCGCTGATTTCTATACTATACCCAGAAATAAACTCCGTATGATCTCTGGTCATCATAGAATGAGTAAAATGATAGAAGTATTACACTAAAAAAGCCTCTAGTAGGCTTTTTTAGTTCTTATTTAAAATATTCAAGTTTTGCAATACTCTTAATTTCTGAAAATGGAACTATTACCACCGGCTCACCCTCTACATAGGGTGCTACCTGGTACGCCCCAAATAAAATTACCAAGTTCCCATTCTCATTAATATACCAATGGTTCCAATTTTCTGGATTAGTATCAGCCCCTTCCTTGAAAAAGGCATCACCATACTGTTTACTGAGAATTCCTGAAGCATAGCCTGATAACACTGCTAAATACTCTGGTGTTGAAACACTGAACACATCGGCTAATGTAAGTAGTGTTCCTTTGTTGTCTACAGGAATGGTAAATATAAAAGGTGTAGGGTGTGCTCCACCGGTAAATTGAGATCCATGAAACACGGTTGTTGAACCATTTGGTGATTTTTTTATCTCATACGTAATAGTTAAAAATCCTTTATTTCCGTTTGTAAACATTTCCTTTAACACAGGATCTTCCGGAGTAAATGATTTTACAAACTCATCATGTGCGTCATCGATATATTTTTTAATTTCTGTATCAATAACAGTATTATTGTAATAAGGATAACGAATTGAAATCTCGTATAAATTTCCTGTTTCTGTTATTTCTTTATCAACAGGTTCTAGGGCAACAATTTGATCAGCTGGTGGTGCAACAGGCACTGGCGTAACCGCTAATTTATTACGAATTACTAACCAACCAAAAACCCCAACCAAAATAAGGATTACAACAGCACTGATAGTTTTTTTATTAGATGGATTTTTCATATATTGTTAGTATACCAAAAAATCCCTTAATAAGGGATTTTTTGGTATACTATTAAAAGATTATTGAGCCTTTGGAAAAGCTAATTTTAATTTGTCCTGAGCTGCAGTCATAGCAGTTTTGAAATCACTGATAGCTTTATCAATAGCTGTTTTTCGTGTTGCAATAGCTGCATCAACATCAGCTTTTTTTGTAATAAGATCTTTTACTGCTTTAAATGCATCTTTTGCTGCTTTTATATCAGCATCAAAAGCTGCTTTTACGGTAGCTGAATCAGTTCCGGCTGTACAACTTGTTTTTGCTTTGTTGATAGCAGTAATTCGTGCAGTATTAAATTCTGCCACAGCTGTGTCAACTTTAGATTTTTGAGTATCTGTTAATCCATCAACCGCTCCTCGGAAATCACGGATTGCAGCATCAATAGCAGTACGACGTGCATTGATTGCTGCTGTCACAGAAGCTTTAAATTCTGTAACTGCTGCTTTTTGTACATCAGTAGTTGCTTTTGTATCAAGAGTCGCAAATCGTGTATCATGACGAGTATCTGCCTGACCTCGATGATTAGCTATTTGAGCATCTCGATCTGATCGATGACCTGCTTTTTCTGTTGCACGATCATTTCGACGAGTTTGTAGTTGTTGTAATTTTTGATTAACTTTTGTATCTAAATCTGTTGATCGTCGATCAATCATCACACAAAACTGAGAACCATCGCCTTTTAATCCTTTTGTAAGATCAACTTTATCAAGTCGAGCTGCAAAAGAGATTTGTGGAGCACTAATCACTACCAATAATACCAATGTTCCAATTTTCAAATATGTTTTTTTGTTCATATAATAAGTATTTTATAATTAACTAGTAATATCATCTAATAAAGCACTGTCATCTGTAGTGGTCGCCTCTGCGGCAAATTCTTGTTGGATCAATAGATCTTCTTGGTTTAAATCAGCAACAATATCTGCTGCAATATCTACTGAAACTGATCCATTTGCCGCTTGTGTAATAGTATTTCCTGCTGTAACGGTTGAAGGAGTTGTTTCTGTGAAAGTAACATCAGATAAAGGTTGTGGTTGATTTTTTACATACCCATGACGAATCGTAGGTATAATAACAATAATAGCCAATAATGCGACTGAACCTGCAAGGATTAATTTATTTTTTGACATAAGAATGAATATTCCAAAGGGTGATAATGTTCCCTTCTGGTGTGTATTACGATCTAATAATGGATTTGTGACACTCTCGATTATACCATGAAACTCTGCGCGCGAAGGAACCGCAATGGTTGATTGTTCGTCCTTGAATAGTTGTTCAATTGTTTTATTAATTTTCATATGGATTGTGTTGTTTATGTAAGACTCTCATCGCGCGTGATACGGTCTGCCGAAGCGCTTCTTCGTTTTTTCCTGTAATAGCAGCAATTTCAGGATATTCTAATTCCTGTAAATACCGCAACGTAACAATTTCACGCTGTGATTCTGGTAATGTACTCAGTATTTTTTGTATAAAATCTTTTTCATCATATACAATAGTGTTTTGTTCTGGATCAAGCAATGAATCATCGGGGGTTTTTTCAATAAAATGTTCAAACGCATCAAAACTTATTGTATGTTTTTTACGCAAGTAATCAATGGTTTGATTACGGGCAATGGTATACAAATATTGTAATGCCTCATCTTTTCTGATCTGATCCCTATTATTAAATGCCTTGAGAAAAACTGTCTGTATAATATCCATGGTCGTTTCTTTGTCTCTAATCCTATAAAAAATGTATTTATACAGCGGTGTAAAAAATTCTGTATAGAGCACCTCAAAAGAATCCTGGTTTTGTTTTGCATCAGGAATAACGTAATGAAAGCTTAAAAGATCTTCTTTCATAATGGTATTACGTAGTATACCCCAAATCTGTGACAAACAAAAAACCACCAGATTACTGGTGGTTTATTTACCTTGTTTATTTTTTTCTTGTAATTGATCCCGAATTTTTGCGGCTTTTATCCAATCTTCATTTTTCTTTGCTTCCTCTAGTTCTTTTTCAAGTTCTTGGATCTCTGTAAGAGGTATATGCTCATCAATTTCAATTGGTTCTACATTTAATATTGGAATAGCTTCTTCGTTTTCATCTACTAATTCTAATTTAACACTTGAAAAGTGTATATATTTTCCGATATAACGCATAAAGTAATGATAGGCACCATCACTCTCTAATTCGAGAGGTTGATCTAATTCAGTAAGATCGAGCATCCAATCGCGATCACTGAAGCCTGGTCCCAATCTGGTTATCGGAACATATTCAAACTTTTTATTCTCTTCAATGTCTTGTTCAAAAACAACTTCATTTTCGATATCAATAAAAATTCCTTTCCTTGTTGCTATTAAGTCATCTATCAAAATAAAAACTTTTTTGCCGACAAGGGTGTTCTCGATTCGATCTTCAAATTTCATTACCCTAACGGTTCCTTTAACTGGCATAGCGATTAATTTTATTTTGTTATCAATTATATGTTTCTCAGAAACAATATCACGAATATTTTAAATGGTCAATTATAAAAACCACCGGACGGTGGTTTTTATTTAACTCCTTTTGGTAAACTCTCACATGCTTGACCATCATTATTACCATCCAATCGATTGGTATCTTTACTTGGGCCACCAGCATTAATGAAAAACTTTTGAGCTTCTGGTTGAGTTTCAAAATCATCACAGTTATATTCATCAGTTGCCTTTCCTCCTTCCGTTACGACATTACCTTCCTTATCACGCATAACCTTTGCATCTGCCATCGATGACCCAGATAACAGCTTCCCCAGATCCCAATCGTTGTTGGTTGCCTCTAATCCGAATCCTGCCAAGAGAATTCCAATAACACCAATCAACACTGGTTTTATAATTTTCTTTGTACCTTCACTCGCATTTGCAAGTGGTTTAAATTTTGGAATTGCCATATATATTTACCAAACTGAATATAATAAATAAGCTGCGACCAGGATCAGCACTACTATAATAATGAGGCGCACATTTTTGTTTCCACGTATGTTTTGCATAGCTACAGTATAGCGTGGTTTGGCTACATATTCCACTATGGTATATTATTTGACAAATAATAATAGTATGCTAATATGATAGAAACAGTATATACATTGTAAAATACGCAGTTTTTGGTGCCTAGGTACCAAAATCGCCGGACAAAATTTACCATTTGGTTGTTAACCAAAGTCTGTCATTCAGGTAAATGGAAGTAATTATCCCTAAGTATAATTTGACATGATCACGTCAGAAACAACGATCAAAAAATTCATAAACACATAAAAAGAAATTTAGATGTTAGACACAATTTTAGCAATTTTAACGCATTTTGTGGTACCAATAATCATTATTGGTATCATCCTCTTTGTGATTTTAAATTCATTCACCATAGCAAAAGGTGACGAGATTATCACACTGGAAAGACGTTGGTTTGGTGCACAGATGCCTGATGGCAGAACTGTTGCCCTAAGTAACGAAGTAGGTATTCAAGCAAGAATACTTGGACCGGGATTTCACTGGTTAATACCTTTTATTTATAAAACAACCAAACACAAATTCATTGTTATTGAAAAAAACATGATTGGTGTTGTCCGGGCAATAACCGGTGCACCTATCCCTACTGGAGAAGTTATGGCGAAAAAAATCAGTTGTGATTTATTCCAGGACGGTGAAGCATTTTTGAAAAACGGTGGAGAAAAAGGACCCCAGTTAGACATTTTACCGGACGGTGAATATAAAATTAATCCTCATTTGTTTGAGGTTGATATTGTTCCCGCAACAATCGTTGGTGACGATGAAATTGCCGTAATTGAATCAATTGCAGGTAAACAAATCAGTCGCCCTGGTGGACGTTTTGGTAAACCTGTTGATTGTGAAGATTTTGAAAATGCAGACCTGTTTTTACAAAACGGTGGAGAAAAAGGACCCCAGATTGCTTTTCTAAAGACCGGATTTTATCGTATTAATACGATCTTATTCAAAATAGAAAAGAGACGAATCGTTGAAATTGAAGGTGGTAAAATTGGCCTCATTGAAGCCGCTGATGGAGAAAGAATTCCGGAAGGGCGATTATTGGCCAAAAAAATTGACGGCCATAGTAACTTCTTTGACGGCCAGGCATTCATTGCTAACGGCGGTGAACGTGGACGTCAACTGGATGTTCTTATGCCGGGTAAATACCCAATCAATACAATGCTGTTCAAAATCATCGAAGTAGTTGATTGGACAAATGTTCAAGCCGATCAGGTAGGTATTGTAACTGTAAAGGAAGGTCTGCCTATTGTAGACCCCACAAAGATTGCAGCCGAAGAATTGGGCTTGGATGTTCACAATAACTTCCAGGACTCAGCAGCGTTTTTAAACGCAAAGGGCCAAAAAGGTTTGCAGATACCGGTACTTCGTGCAGGTAATTATGCAATTAACCCTTGGTTTGCTGCTGTCGAAAAAGTTGAAATGACGCGCGTCGATATCGGATTCTGCGGTGTAGTTACCAGCTTCGTTGGTGAAGAAGGTGAAGACGTAAGTGGTGAAGATGTAAATGCAAAAATTGTTGAAAACGGTAAAAAAGGTATATGGGCAAACCCATTAGAACCTGGTAAGCACCCTATCAACACAAAAATCTGTAAGGTTGATATTGTTCCAACAACTCAAATATTATTGAATTGGGCAAACAATCAATCAAGTGCGCATGAGTTAGATTCTAACCTGAGCACTATTACATTACGTACCGCAGATGCATTTAGTGTAAACATGGACGTTTCCGTGATCATACACATTCCGATGAAAAACGCCCCAAAAGTAATCGCAAACTTAGGTTCTGTGAAAAATATGATTTCTCAGGTTCTTGAACCGGCAATCAGTTCACATTTCCGTAATGCTGCGCAATATATTAAAGCGTTAGACCTGTACACTGAGCGTAGAGAGCTGCAAGCAAAAGCAAAAGCTCATATCGACGCTGTTCTAAAAGTTCACCATATCGATTCAAAGGAAACTCTGATTGCAGATGTTGTATTGCCGGGTGAATTAACTAAGACAGTGACCGATCGACAAATTGCTGAGCAGGAAAAAGCAACCTATAAAACTCAAAAAGATGCCCAAATCGAAAGACGTGGACTTGAAAATGAGACAGCTCAAGCTAACATGCAAACAAAAGTTGTTGAATCTGAACGTAATGTTGAGATTGAGAAAAATATTGCAGACGGAAAAATCAAATCTGCAGAAGGTTTGAAAAAAGCTGCGATATTAAGTGCAGAAGGTACATCGGAAGCTACCAAACTGAATGCTGCTGCAAACGCAGAAGCAACAAAACTTACTGCTGGCGCAAACGCAGAAGCTACCAAACTGAATGCTGCTGCCGACAAAGAGAAAGGTATGGCTGAAGCTGCGGTTATCCTTGAAAAAGGTAAATCTACTGCTGAGGCTTATAAACTCGAAGTAGCCGCTATGGGTCAAGAAAATTTCGGAAGAATAAACTCTTTAAAAGAGGTCAAAGAACTGAAATTGAAACTTGTTCCTGATGTTCTCATCATGGGCGGTGGTTCCGAAGGTGGTAGTATGGAAAACTTCTTTAAATTATCATTACTTGAAAAAGTAACCGGTAAAGATTTCTTAGCAATTGCTCAAGAAGCCACAAAAAAAGAAGAAGAGAGAAAATAATTAAATAGATTTTGGTTTTATAAACCAAAACCCGTCTCAATTGAGACGGGTTTTTATGTATTATTTTTATAACAAAAAAACAGGATGTATAACATCCTGTTTTGTTTTATTTAATTTTAAAACATATTACAAAAACATGTACCACGGCTTTGGGTAAAAGTTCGATAACTTTTGTATGATATTCATCCATTCCTGTGTTTCTTCCGGAAATAAATCCAGCAATTGCTTTACTTTCAATGGATCACGTTGAGATCGTAGATAATTATCTAACAATTCTGATGATTTTTCATAAGCAATTTTTCTGTTTACAGAATCTGCAGACATCCCATTGAAAAAGTTTATCGCCTCTTCAACATCTTGAAACCTTTTGATTTTTTTCAATTCCAACTCTTGTTCTTCCAGTTTTTGTTGCTGTAATAAATTTTCAGCAGCTTCTTCTGGTGTCGGTGTTTCAATAACAGGAGTCTGTATCTCAGGTTCAACGTAGGCAGATACTTTTTGACCAAATTTCTTTGCCATCAGATATTCTGCATAGGAATTACGATCAATTGAAACAGTATTAGCATCATCAGCAGATGAACAAAGTTCAACAGCTTTTAAGTCTAACTGTTTTTTTTCATTTGAATCTTCCTCTACATATTCTTCCAACTTTTCCAGATCATTTAATGAAGCTTTTTTGATAGCCTCGGTGATGTATTTATCCAGTTTCTCCCGAGCTAACTGCTCCAGATAACCATCATTGTTTGCGATAATACCATTCAATTCGTCATGATCTTCTACCAGAGAAACAAGTTTCTCTTCTAAGATTTTTCGGTTTACATCGTCTTTATCAAATTCGTTAATGATATCCTCAAGCTCGTTGGTATCGGTCAGGTTTTTTGCATAAGCCATCGTTAAGTCTGTTTTTTTCTTATTGGCCATTCTACCAACCCGTGATTCACTATCGAACCCATCAATGATTTCATCCAATGTTTCACAATGTTCATAATCATTAGATTGTTCGATGACAGCCAACGCTAGAATTTCATACGCTTCCGATGAACTGTTAAACGCTCCTGATTCATTCCATAAACTTTCTGGGTCATTCGGACATAATGTAGCAATTTTTTGTGCTAACATTACCTCTTCGTCACTTCCGGTTGTAGGGATGTAATCATTAATACCTTCTGTATCATCAATGGATGTCATAGCAGAAATTTCTTTCCGCACTAATTCCATATGCTTCTGGATTAATGCATAATATTCCCAAGTTCCCTCATCGAAATTCTGATTATCAATAATTTCTTTGGTTTCTGATGCAGAAGTCGCCAGGGACAGAATTTTTTCTACTATTATTTTTTTTGAATCATCGTAATAGTTTTCATCCTCGTATAATGAAATTAATTCATCAATTGAGTTTTCGTTTTTGATCGTGTCGGACTCTATTTTGAAAATTTTATCAATCAAAAGAGTTTCTTCATTACTGCCTGATGGAGTTTGCTGGAGTAATTCTTCTAATTCGTCCTTATCATTCGTATTTTCATACGTTTCTTTGATCAATCCAATTAATTTTTCATAGGCAACCACGTATCCAACCTCATCAAAAGAAAGAGTGGAGAGAATCCCCCATAATGTATCAACATCGTCAGCTTCTTTTATTTGTTGCTGGATATCAATCTTTTGTACTGGTGGAACATAAACCGGTTGTTTCCTTTCTAGGACATAATAAACGTCCTGTGTAGTAAAACTTAATTTCCTGGGTTTACAATTTCCTGTTAAAATTTCTGCTACTTCTGTTTTTGACATTCCTAAATCCTGTGCAAGTTTTGAAATGTTCACATCTTTTACCGAGTTGTATTTCATTGGTGTTTTAATTTTTTAAAGTTCATGCTAAATCATCAGCGATTTATGGGGTTGCAGCAAATATCCCGTTTGCAACAGTGTACTATATAAATATAACTGTGTCAAATATATTATTTGACACAGTTATACAAATAAAGTAGTGTAAAGAAAAAAGATATGTTAGGACCAAAAAATTTAATCCTTGTCAGACACGGTAGATCTGAAGGAAATTCCGTGAACAGCAAGTTCAGAAAATCGGGAATGAGCGAATTATTTACTCAAGAATTCCTGGACAGACATGAATCAGAGTATCGCCTAACCGAACAAGGTGTCAAACAGGCAAAAGAAGCTGGAGATTGGCTGGTAAATAATTTTAACGAAGCTTTTGATCGAATGTATGTTTCGACCCATATTCGTGCGATGGAAACAGCTGCACATCTGGGGTTACCTGGAAACTGGATAACAGATTTCCGATTACGGGAACGCGATGGCGGATTGTTTAATACTCTTTCACCCAAAGAACGCGACGAATTATTCAAACACCAACAGAAACATGCAAAGGAAAAACCGTTTTTATGGAGACCTCCGCAGGGCGAGTCAATTGCTGATGTAACGCTTCGAATGAAAAGTGTTATCGAGACGCTATACCGTGAATTTGAAGGAAAAAACGTGATTATCGTTAATCACGGTCATGTGATACGAGCATTTCGCATTCTACTCGAACGAGTTCAGAATTATGATGAATTATGCAGCAACCAAGGCGAATACGCGGTTCATAATTGCTCAATCTGGCATTACACAAGACAAAATCCAAAAAATCCAACAGAACGATTGAGTAGTAATTTAAATTGGGTACGTACTATTGATCCAACCACTGATTACAATCAACATGTCGGCGAATGGAAAACGATTGTAAGGAAAAAATACACCAACGAAGAATTATTCAGAGAAGTAGAAAAAATTGCTCGATTAAAAAAATAAAAACAAACCTTCCCTACTACAGGGAAGGTTTTTATTTAGTATCATTATATGGCCAATAATCAGGTGTGCATATTTGAATCGTTTGATTTGGTTGAGTTATACAAACGGTTCTCTTTGGCCAGGTAACCAATAGTTGGAAAATGCCAATTAATACCATTGCCAATGTTAGTAAGGTAACTACACGAGTTAGTTTGATCATTTCCTTGGTAGTATTGCGTTCTTCTTTTTCCAAACGATCCAGGGAGTCATCTATTTCTTTAAAATTTTCATTTTGGTTCATATACCCCAGTATACCAAAAATAACCTATTTTGTTTTCATAACCACAATACGATATCCAACCATTGGTGCAATAAATATATCAAATAATTGCTTTCGTAATTTCATAACACCTGCCGGATGATCCACGACTGAAAAACCATAACGGCTATAAATTTCTGACATGCCTGGTGTACAGAGTAAGTATAATTCTGAGTAATCATTTTTGGCCTGATCAGATAATTGCTCTGCATATCCATGACGACGAAATTCAGGATATACATACAATGTTCCCAGTTCTGTTGTATCACCAAACTGTTTTATAGTTAAAAACCCAACTATGTTTTCTTTATCATATCCCACATATATTTTTGAGTTTTTAAAAATTACCAACGGATCAAGAGTTGGTGTGTTTTTTATAATAGTCCACATAATTTTAGGATAATGTAACACCGTAGACTTAATTATATTCATATACAAATTATATCATACAAAAAAACCGCTTTGTTAAAAAGCGGTTTTGTACTTAATAGTACATATTAATATTTTACCAATGAAACAATTTTGTCATCAGAAACATATTTCCGAAGAATTTCACGACCTGGTAAAAATGTTAATTCCATAACAAAGTGAAAGCCAATAATTTCAGCTCCACATTTTTTGATAATTTCTGCAGCAGCCGATGCTGTGCCACCTGTTGCCAGCAAATCATCATGGATTAACACACGATCACCTGACTGAATCAACCCTTTTTGAACCTGAATAGTTTCAAATTGCTTTCCGCCATCTGCTTTATATTCCTTTTTAAATGTTTGTGAGACCACCTTACCAGGAAGCTTTCCTGGTTTTCTGGCCATGATCATCGGTACAAATGCGGCAGAGGCAAGACTGAAACCAAACAAAAACCCTCTCGCATCAAAACAAACAATTTTATTAAACGCATGATCACCAGCCTGATCTCTTGGTAATAATTGTTTCAAGAAATGAAGTGTTTCGCTGGATAATTCTGGATCACACAAAATACTTTGTATGTCTTTAAATTTAACTTTTGGCTCTGGGAAATTATAAAATGTCTTAATCTTTTTTTTCAGAAATTTCTCGAATTCCTGAATGTCTTTAAAATCTGTAATTGTTGGTGTTTTCACTTTTTTAAATTTATAAGGTATGCAATATCAATTCACTGTAACTATATCATATGGGCATTTAGTGTCAAATGTACATTATAAGAAAATTCCTACTCTTTCATCCTGAAAGAGTAGGAATGTATTATTATTTAAAACTGATCCAACGCAGGCTTATTACCTGTTTTCAGATAGTCTGCATAAGCAACTAACATGTGCCCGTGATCAAGCCCAAAATCATCCGGGTTAACAATGTTAACATCGATATAAAATGCTTCAGACCCTTCATCTCCATCTGGAGCTGGTTCACTGTTAGATTCTGCCATGAGAACGATATCAAACGAATGATATGTTTCAATCTGAATATCATGAGGGATACCATCGGGAAATTCATTACCATCCAAAAACCATTCCAGTTTCAATGTGCGAACATCACGCAAAGGCTTTGATCCTGTGCAAAAGAAACTGATCATTTTCAAGTCAGTTATACTGACCTCTTCTTTTGCTTCAATGATCAATGTCTGCAACCAATTATGATGTCCAACTTTTACCTTACCTCCCGGCAGAACAAGTTTATTGCCATGCTTGCCCGTACTGCGAAGCACTACTACCATCCATGGCTCGGTTTCCTTGTAAATAATACCAGTAGATGTCGGTATTGCAGGTTTCAAAAGATTGTTCATAATGTATTTTTTTAATGATGAATTTATTCAATTCATACTAACAAGAAAAATAGATATTGTCAATAATTGATAGTTAAGAAAAAATAAAAAACACTCCCGGTATGGGAATGCTTTTTATTTTTTCTTTGTAGTTTTTACAACTTTCTTTGCAATAACTTTTGCTGATGCAGCTGTTTTCACTGCTTTTTTAACAGCAGCTTTTAAACCTGTGTCAGTTGCAGATCGGAAGAGCACACGTCTGAACTCCAGTCACATCACGTTATCTCGTAT
>CALDKO010000019.1 GCA_937898165.1 uncultured bacterium
TTGCCGGCATGAACTAAAATTTAGCCTAAATTTGCCAAAATGCCGAAAATCTTAATAAGATGGCAAGTAATAAACTAAAATTTAAGTTAAATTTGCCAAAATGCCAAAACATCTTAAGATGGCAGGTAATAAACTAAAATGTCATAGTCCTTTACGAGTTAAACTAAAAATTTGCTTGCAATTTTTATTTAATTCGTTTTGTCAAATTCATTTTGCATTTCCAAAAATTTTGCCATACTGCGGTTAGTCATGGTGATATTTTAGATCAGGTAATATGGCTTGGAAATGAAACCAATCCAATCCTCTCGTATTTTATGAATGCGCTTCATGCAGATCCTCTTAGTTTCCCGGTTATTTTTGGATCAACACAGGTTGGTTTCATTCATAGTGATAGTATTTTGGACGTATTACATAATCACAATCATGTCACTAAATTACAAAACCAAGATCGTATTATTGTGGCAGCACTTAATGATTAGTTATAATGCTTAATATATTTCTATTATGACTCAAAGAAAAGTTGGACAAGACATGATCATGAGAAAAAAACCTTTGACTGCAACAAGGGTTGTTTCTGCTGCTCCTGTCCGAAAAATTACCCAACCAACACAAACAATGCAAAAAATAATTCCTAAAAGGACTGTACGAGCACCAGAGGTTGTCAAAGAAGAAAAATATATACCCATGGCACGAGAAATTAGAAATCAAAGAAACGATGCTTTTTTTAATCAGGCAAATAATTCATTTGGAAACAATCATTCTAATCGTCCACCAGCGCGCGGAGGTGTTTTGTGGGTATTCGTTGGAGTTGCAATGTTAGTATTAATAACCACCATCTTTTCTCTCATTTCGCGGTCAACAATTGATGTAACACTTACTGAATCAGTATATCCAATCGATACACCGATTACTTTATATACAGAACCAACATCTGGGCAGGTAGCGTTTAAAACTGCTCAAATTGTAGATAAACAATCAATTATCGTTCCAACTACCCAAAAACAGACGGTTTCTGCAATTGCAAAGGGAACTGTAAAATTATTCTCCAGTAATCCAAAACCAGTCATTATTCCAGCAGGAACAAATTTACTGAGTACGTCACAGAAAATGTTCATAACCAAAAAAGCAGTCACCATTCCAGCCGGAACAAAAGATTCTCCAAAATCAGTACTTGTAGAAATAGCGGCGAGTGCACCTGGTGCAGAATATAATATTAAATTAGATGATTTGAAACTTCCTGCATTTCCATCAATTTTGGCACGAACCACTACAGAGATTTCCGGAGGTATTTCTGGTGATCAGTTTATTATTACAGAACCAGAATTGATAACTGCAAAAACATCAATACAAACAATGATGCAAGGAACAAATCCTGCCGCATTACTTGCAAATCAAATTCCTGAAAATTTTATATT
>CALDKO010000020.1 GCA_937898165.1 uncultured bacterium
CCAGATACTAATGTAGACCCATCAAAATGAGTTTTTCTGACCTCATCCGGTCTGGTTACATTAGTCTGTAATTGCTCTGCTGACACATCATTAATTTCAACTTTGTTGATCTGGGCAACATACCCCAAAATCCCCTCAAATTCATGAGCCATAGAGGCAAGTTCTGTATCTGACATTTCAATACGTGCCAAATGCGCCAAGTTCTTCATTTCCTGTAATTCCATATGTCCCTATCCTACCATAAAATCAGATTTTTAAAAGAAAAACCTTTCTGAGAATATCCCAGAAAGGTTTTATATTAATATGCGTTTTCAATGGCTTCCGATGTGTAATCTAATTGCCATTGGTGCATTTTTGCTAAATTTTCTTTTGCCCAATCTTTTGCTGGTTGGGTATAAAAATGAATTGAATCAAAAAACTTATTGGTTGCTGATTCGTAATTTGCAAGAATCTGTTCCTTTGTAGTATTTCTTGAAAATTCCCGCATAAGTCCCGTTAATGCAACTTCTCGTTGAATTTGATCCTCAATACCAATAATACCCAAATGATCAACGTCACGAGCAACTTTAATCGCTAAAATTAAATCATCGCGATTGCCGGCATATTCTAAGGCAATTTCTTCAGGAGTTTTAACATATGGAACCTCTGTACCCTTGATGATAAATGCTCCCATTTCTTTGTATAAAAGGTGTTTATCCAAACAGTTCACATTATTATAAATACCTAATGCTATTACTACATTATCAGCATCTGATTTTTGAAGTCCACATAGATGACCTGCATCGTGCGATCCCATAGCGTGAGCATATACAACCATTAGATCTTCATGTGCATGTAATGCCACCAACATATCAATTCCCTTATCAACCGTAAAAAGTCCATGCTTGAAATTGTGATAGAATCTATTCTGATTTTTATAATAAGGCTCGTATAGTCTTGCTATGCTTAAAAAATCATTTTTCTTAAAATTCCTTTTTTCCATATTGTTATGTTTTTCTTTTGTTCATGCTTATTATATATGATTATTTTAAAATGTCAATAAACTGTTGTTCATCTATAATTTCCACTCCCAGTTTTTTTGCATCATCATATTTTGATCCTGGATCTGAACCTGCAACCACGTAGGTAGTGTTTTTTGAAACACTGCCAGCAACTTTTCCTCCTCGTTCTTTTATTTTTTCCTTTGCACTGTCACGCGACATGGTTTCCAGGGTTCCTGTTAATACAAAAGTCTTCCCTGTTAATGTTTGCTGTGCACTCGATTGTTCAGGTAACTGAATATCTACTATATCAATTAATTCTTTTACAATTCGTGCATGGTAATTATTATTCATGTAATTCACGAATGATTCTGCAACTACAGGACCAATTCCTTCTAAACTGGAAAGTTCATCAATAGTGATTGATTGTAATCTTTTAAACAGCTCTCCTTTTTCTGGTGCTATATCCTGTTTAATATTTTGGGCCAATATTTCTGCAGTTTCTTCACCGATATGCCGAATCCCTAATGCAAATAAAAATTTTGGGAGCAATACTTTTTTTGCTGTTTTAATTGAGGTAATTAATTTATCAGATGACAGTTCACCAAATCGTTCCCATTCTATAAAATCATCTTTTTTTAATTTAAAAATATCTGTTGGATTTTGCACCAGACCCACCTCAAAAAAACGTTCCAATACTTTTTGACCGAGTCCTACAATATTCATCCCTTTTTTAGATACAAAATGAACCAGTGTTTCAAAATGTTTTCCGCCACATTCTGAATTTGGACAATACCACCCCACCGATGTACCGCTGGTGTTTTTTTCCTGAATTACAGATGCATTACAAACTGGACATATTTTTGGAAATTTATATTCCTTTGATCCATGAGAACGTAGTTCCACCAGTACTTGTAAAATTTCTGGAATAATGTCCCCTGCCTTTCGGATAATAACGGTATCACCAACACGCACACCTAACCGCCCTATTTCATCTGCATTATGGAGTGTCGCACGACTGACTACCGATCCTGCAACAAGAACTGGTTTTAGTACTGCAACAGGTGTCAGCACCCCTGTGCGACCAACTTGGATAATAATATCTTCCACGGTTGTGGTAGTTTCCTCTGCAGGAAATTTATAAGCCACACCAAATCTGGGTGATTTTGCAGTATACCCCAACTGTTTGCATTGTTGTTTGTTGTTTAATTTAATAACCAATCCATCGATTCCATACTGTTCCGCATGACGTCGTTCAATCCATGATTCATAATATTCCTGAATTTCTTTTAAATTTTTACACAGTTTACGATCCTGGTTCACGACAAACCCCTGTTTTTTCAAAAAAACCAATTCCTGTTCATGTGTCTGAAATGTTTCGTTACTATCTAAATATTCCAAGTCATATACAAACACCTGTAAATTACGCGATGCAACAATATCAGTATCCAGCTGACGCAATGTTCCTGCAGCCAAGTTTCGAGGATTAGCATATATTGGCTGATTGTTTTTTTCACGTTCTCTATTAATAATTTTTAAATCATCATTCCTCATCCACACCTCACCAATAACCACAATCGGTCGTGTCTCTGTTATGGTGTGTGGAATTGATTTAATACGTTTGATATTTTCTGTAACATCCTCACCAATAGTTCCATCTCCTCGTGTTGCTCCGGTAATTAATATACCGTCACGATATGTCAGTACAATTTTTAATCCATCAATTTTAAGTTCTGCGACATATTCAAAAGATGGGTTAGTATCCCATTCCTTGATTAAAATTTTACTGTTTCGTTCATTCCAGTTTTGCAGTTCCTCAACATTAAACACGTTATCATATGACCATTGTGGAACTGCATGGGTTGTTTTTTCAAATCCTTCCAGAATTTTCCCACCAATTTTTTTACTTTCCTGTGCGTACTCTGAAATACCAAGAGACGCCTCTAGTTCTTGTAATTCTCGTAATAATGCATCAAACGCTTCATCTGAAATTTCAGGATTATCTTCCTGGTGGTATTTCTGGCGATGATGTTCAATAACTTCTTGTAGTTTTTTGATCTTTTTTGCTGATGCGTCAGACACTTTCATATGATAAAAGTATACCATTCTTACTTTATTTCAAGAATTGACAGTGTAACAAAAAACACATGGTTAATGTGTTTATTGGAAAGAAACTTTATATACACGTTCACTGAGACCTGGATAACCAATAATAGGACCCGTATCATTACATTTATTATATCCCTGTGCATAAATAGTCGTCAGTGTTGTTGGTCCGCCGTCATATGGTTTAATAACCGTTACCCGTGCACATGTTTTATCAGGATAAATCACCGTAAAATTATACTGATTAATACCGTTGTCATATTTATCAGTAATCCTACTTCCAAAACAATTAAATACATTACTGTAGGCGGTATTATCTACAAAATAATTATCAGTATCTACCTGTAATCCACATTCAACACCTGCATCAGCGGCAAAGATCGCTTTTTGTGATTCTTTACCTAGCGATGAAATCAATAATTCCTTGAATGAAATAGCAAAAATACCAGCACCAATAAAAAATATTACCGCAGAAACAACCACAGAAAACAGCAGGACAAAACCCTGATGATCTGTT
>CALDKO010000021.1 GCA_937898165.1 uncultured bacterium
AGAGACATGTCATTGTTTGTTCGCAATTGATTGCATGCAGCATATACAGTGGTTAGACTATTTGTACAATCTTTGTTTTGCATATATGGTAATTATTAGTGAAATAAATTAATTATAAATTTTATAATACATCATCTAATCCTCCCCTGTTTGCTACATTGGTAAATCCGGATTGTTCCATGATTTGTTGTGCAACCCCTGCACGACCACCTGATCTGCAATATAAATTGATTTTTGTGTCTTTTGCAAGTTCTGGAAGTATTCCCTGCATGATTAGTTCCACGGGGTGATTGATTGCATCTGGATAATGTCCGGATGCAAATTCCTCTGGAGTACGTACATCAATATAGATCATATTATTTATGAAATATATTTCCACACAACCACTCGTGCTGGTCGAATAACTTTATCACCCATTTTGTATCCTTTTTGGATAATCTGTGCAATCTTGTGATCTTTTTCTGTATTGTCTGTATCCTCTGTTTTCATCGGTTCGTGCAAATTCGGATCAAATTCTACGTTTACTGAATCAATTGCAGATACATTATGATTTTCAAGAGTTGTTTTCAATTGATTATAAATATATTCAACCCCTACGCGCCAATTCGCATCAACTGCATTCCATGCATCAGTATTCCCCATTGCCATATCAAAACTATCGATCACTGGCAAGAAATCCATAATCACGTTTTCAGTAGTACGTTGTTTTACGGTACTGCGAATTTCATCGTTTTCCTTTTTCAGGTTTACATAATCCGCACGAGATCGTTGTAATGCAGTAAGACTGTCGCGAGCTTCGTTTTGAGCGGCTTTCAGTTCCTCACGGAGTTTCTTTAATTTTGCCTTGTCTTTTAATTCATCGCCCATGGCGTCAGTTTCAACAAATTCAAGATCATCAGCAGCTTCTTGGTTTTCAATAAATTCATCGTATTCTGTCATATATTCATTATTATACATATTTTTGATCAAGTGAAAATACTTATTCAAAAGAAAAACTCAGTCTAATTTGAATAGACTGAGTTTAATTATTTTATGACTTTAAAAGATCTGTTACTATGGATACCTTTGGGTGAGAGAAAAAAAGTAGTGCTGGGTTTTTTAAGCATTCGCGAAACTCCTTCATAACCTTCTCATCATTAAAGTAAAT
>CALDKO010000022.1 GCA_937898165.1 uncultured bacterium
TATCTTTGTTATTTTGAATACCATTAATCCGGATTTGTTGATTGTGGAGCCGAATGTGGATGATGTGACATTAAATGTAATTAGTAGAGCCGATGATCCAGAGTTTATTAAAAATATTGAAAGTGTAGATGTTACCAGTATTCCTATTAGTATTGCTGATTATAATGATAGTGCCTTTTTAATGTATCTAACACATCAACAAGGACTATCCGGCGCTTCTGCAATTTTGTGGTCAGCAAAAAATAAATACGCCACTGTTCCACGAGATAACCCTTTTGTACGAAAGGTAGACATAAATAAAAACATGAAAGCGAACGTTGACCTAAAGGAGTACCAAAAAATTACAGGACAACCAAATGTCAGTCCTGGAGGGTTCCTGATGTATTGGGGTAAAAAAGTAAAAGGATTTAAAGCAAAAGTTGGATCAGTTCCACAAAATCATGCCGATGCAATACAGCAGGCATCGGTACGAACAGGGGTTGATAGTACAACTCTTAAGACTGTTTGTATGATTGAATCATATGGATGTACAAAAGCTAATATTGTTAATAAATATGGATATTCAGGGTTATTCCAGTTAAGTAATTCTGTTTTTAAAGAATTTGGAGAAGGAGGATCAATTTTAGACCCGTATAAAAATGCGTATGCAGGTGCAAGATACGGAATCTCTAATTTAAAAAACCTTGATAAAAATAAATCAAAAATATAAAACATTCACTTTTGGTGAGTGTTTTATTATGATATACTATTTACACATGGATCCTCGTGGTAAAAGATTATTAACAATTGCAGCAATAGTAATTCTATTGTTTTTAGGTATTACTGCATATTTTATATTTTTCAAAAAAACTACACCAACACAGGTTGTGGATATTAATGGAAACTTAGTTCCATTTGATCAACGTTCGAACCAAATTCAACAATTACCTGTAGTGGGTGATAATAGTCAAACGCCTGTTGAACAATTAAATTCTGAAGAAATACCCACCTCTGCGAGTTCTCGGGAACGATTAAGAAAAATTACTTCCTTCCCAGTTTCAGGATTTGTTTCATTTCTTGTAAATAGTACAAAGACAGAAACTTCTATCGATCCAAAAACACAAAAAGAAATAACAGTGAACAAACCAATAA
>CALDKO010000023.1 GCA_937898165.1 uncultured bacterium
CAGGCAAAGATTTGACAGATTGGTAATTGTTTGTTAATATATATAAAAATATAAAAAATGAATCAATTAGTATTATCAACTATAAAAGTAGTAAATATAATTACTTTTATACAAGCTTTATGTGGATTTTTTTTCGCTATTAATTTCTTAGATACGAGATTAATGATAGTAAGAATTTGTCTTGATTTTTGTAATATAAAAATGATAATTATTGCATTTGTAATTAGTATTTTTATTAAGATTATATATTATTTACTTATTATTATAGAAAAGAATGATTACTATGAAAAAATATTACTCGATAAGCAATTTTTTTATGCAGGTATATATTTTTTTGAACTATTCATAATTATGTATATGTTTACCGGGTTAGTTCTGGTAGGAATGATCGTTCTTTTGAATATAATTAATATTAGTCTAATATTAGGTTCTATTTATTACATAAATAAACAAAAAAGCACACCATCCGGGTGAGCTTTTTCTTTTGTTATTTTTTACGTCGTAGGAAAGCAGGAACTGCTGACCAATCTTCTTCATCATCTCCAATTTCTTCTAAAACTCGATCTGGTTTTGGTTCTGATCGCATAATTGGCCGATCTTCTTCTACTTCAGATTCTTCAATTTGTGGTGGAGCTTGTTTTGTAATTCGTTGAATGAATGGAGATCCGTTTCCACTACTTGTTTTCTTCTGGTTTACTTGGAAACCTGTAGCAATAACAGTAACTTTGATTTCTCCTTTTTTCAATTTCTCGTCATGGATAGGACCAAAGATAATTTTCGCTTCTGGATCAACTGAATCAGTTACGATTTTAGCAATCTGGTGAACCTCATGCATAGTTAGGTCATCACCTCCAGCAATAGCAAAGAGTACTCCTTTGGCTCCAGAAATTGCAACGTCGAGCAATGGTGAATTGATAGCTGCATAAGCTGCTTCCTCTGCACGGTTTTCACCTGTGGCAACTCCGATTCCCATAAATGCACTACCAGCATCTGCCATTACTGATTTAATATCAGCAAAGTCAATGTTAATAATTCCTTGTGTAGTGATTAATTCTGAAATTCCTTCAACTGCCTGACGCAAAATTTCATCTGACATTGCGAATGCATCTTTAAATGTAGTGTCTTTTGATGTGATGGTGAGCAATCGGTCGTTAGGAACAACGATCAATGCATCAACATTTTTTTCAAGAGCTGAAAGTCCTCCGTCAGCAACACGTCCTCGCTGTTGTCCTTCGAATGAAAATGGTTTTGTAACCACACCGATAGTCAAAGCTCCTTGATCGCGAGCAATTGCAGCAACAACTGGTGCCGCACCTGTTCCTGTTCCTCCCCCCATTCCGCAAGCGATGAATACCATGTCAGCACCTTTCAATGCCTCTTGGATTTCAGCTTTTGTTTCTTCTGCAGCTTCGCGTCCTGTTTCTGGATTCATTCCAGCACCGAGACCTTTTGTTAAATTTTTTCCTAGGTGAATTTTTTTCTCAGCCAAAGATTTGTGTAAATCTTGAGCGTCTGTGTTCATTGCAATGAACTCAACACCCCTGACTTTAGAGTCAATCATGTGATTCACTGCATTGTTTCCGGAACCTCCAACTCCGACAACTTTTATTCGAGCGAATGTTTCAATTTCTGGGTTTATCTTCTTTATTAACTTGTTTATTAAGGGGTTGGGCATATTAGTTAGAGCCACAAGAT
>CALDKO010000024.1 GCA_937898165.1 uncultured bacterium
AGTTTTTTACTATTTTTGTTAAAAAGATTGTGAGTTTTTTCACAGTCTGACGTTAGTAGCAAGTTTTAAAAAAAAACTCCTAATTAGAATAACTACTTGAAAAATTAACTTATGAAAAAGATATTTTACCTAATTATTTCTTTTATATTGATTAGCTGTGCATCAAAAAAAAATGATAATGAATTTGAAAAAATAATTTTTCACACATCAGAATGCTTTGGAACTTGTCCTGAATATCATTTGGAAATAAATCAAAAGAAAGAAGTTAAACTATATGTTGAAAAAGCTTATGAAAAACGGAAAATAGACACTTTGAAAATGGGATATTATAAAGGTAAACTTGATGATAAAACTTATATCGAATTTATTGACTTAATTAAAAAAATTGATTTGGAAAAATCTGGAATTATCGAGCCAAAACGTGAGCCAAATACAATAATACTTTCGGAAGGTTCTCAATTATCAATAATTTTATACATTAAAAAAATCCTGAATACAGGATTTTTTTAATTGAAAATAATTCTCACCATTGCTAGTAATAATAAAATAATTCCAGCTGCAAATAAAATAACACCAATGACCTTGTTTACTTTTCCAATCATATGGGAACGATCCTGTTGTCGCATACGATCAATCCATCTCCCAAACAGATACCAGAACAACAAAGTTCCTGTCGAAATCCCAATCAAAAATGTTGTAATCAATTGAGGATTACCAACAGATGACCCCATCCCTAATACTAAAAATATTGCACCAAACGACAGAACCAATGTTGGGTTTAATAAATTCAAAAAAGAGATAGATACAACATCTTGTATTGGATGATTCTGTTTCAAATCCTGTTCCAATTCTTCTTGTGTTTCTTTTGCTGCACGGTGACCAATATATAACAATGCAATCCCTGCAATTATCTGTGCATATCCTGAAATAGTAATTAAAAAATGATGAATTTTACTCAATCCAAAACCAACTACTGCAGCATAAAAAGCATCAGAAACCATCGATCCGTATACTGAATACATCCCACTACGAATTCCGAACAAATACATGCGGCGAATAATTAAAAAACTTACCGGCCCAGTCGGTAACGCAATCAGTATCCCCATAAAAACTCCTTTCCAAAATATGATGTCCATAAATATAAATTGAGTATATACCAAAACAAATAAAAAATCCCGACAAACGTCGGGATTTTTAACAAGGAAAAAATTATTCCATGTTAGCTTTAATGAACTTCTTTGTTTTTTTGTCCTTTGCCTTTGTTAACAAATAACGCTGAATAGTATTATTAAATACTTCAACATTTGCTGATGGCTCCGATTTAATAACCGTAGAAGCTTTTACCATGGTACTCATCAATAAAATGTCAGCATTGTCAGCCTTCATAATTGAATCGATGAGATCAGGAGCAGTTGATAAAACCGCCTTTAAACCCAACGCTTTTTTGTTGTGGTCTTCAGCGGTAAGAGTTTTTGCAAAACTCGCCAAAGCAGCACCAAAAGCTTCTCCGAAGCTTACTTTACTTTTTTTCATTGTTTTTTGTTTATATGGAACAATATTGTTACTTAGGAGTATAGCATAATATATATAATATGTCAACTGTCTCCACAAATCCAGTATAAAATGCTACACTCAAACCACTTATGGAAAACAACGAACACCTAGCGCCAATGCGCCATACCCTTGCCCACCTGCTCGCACAGGCTGTTTTGGAATACTATCCAAACGCGCAACTGACGCTCGGTCCTGCGGTTGATAACGGATTTTATTATGATATTGATTTTGGAAAAGACAAAGTAACTGATGAAGACTTGAAAAAATTCCAGACATCAATGAAAAAGAATTTGAAAAAATGGACAGAATTTACTCATGAGGAAGTTTCTGCAGATCGTGCAAAGGAAATCTTTGCTGGCAATGTTTACAAACATGAATTGATTGATGAGATCGTATCACGTGGTGAAACAATTACACTCTACACATGTGGTGGATTCACTGATCTATGTCGTGGTGGACACCTACATAATCCTGCAACAGAAATTGATGCAGATGCATTCAAACTTGATCGAATTGCCGGAGCCTACTGGCGCGGTGATGAAAAAAACAAAATGCTTACCCGAATTTATGGACTCGCATTTTCTACAAAAGAAGACCTTGAAAAAGAAATCTGGCGACAGGAAGAAGCTGTAAAACGCGATCACCGAAAACTTGGGAAAGAATTGAAACTCTTTACATTTTCAGACCTGGTTGGATCAGGACTTCCGTTATTCCATTCAAAAGGATTAATATTACGACAAGAAATCACTAACTACCTTTGGGATTTACATAAATCACACGGATACCAATGGGTTTGGACACCTCATCTAGCAAAAGAATCACTGTATGAGATCAGTGGACATGCAGGACATTATTTAAACGACATGTTTAAAGTTCATGGCGGAACCAGTAAAGAAGACTTTTATTTAAAACCAATGAACTGTCCGCATCACTATCAATTGTTTGCAGACAATCAATTCAGTTATCGCGACATGCCTGTTCGTTATTTCGAACCTGCAACAATCTATCGTGATGAAAAAACTGGACAACTGGGCGGACTGACACGAGTTCGTTCAATTACACAGGACGACGGACACCTGTTTGTTCGACCAAATCAAATCCATGAAGAATGCGTGAAAATTGTAAACATCATTAAGGATTTTTATACAACCATGGGAATGATGGACGGATACTGGGTACGACTCAGTCTCCGTGACGATGATAAGGAAAAATGGCTCGGAACAGATGATGTTTGGGAAGCTGCGGAAGCTGCCCTTACTAATGTTTGCAAAGACCTCGATCTAAATTATAAACCTGGAATTGGTGAGGCAGCATTTTACGGACCGAAACTTGATTTCATGTTCAAAGATGCAATCGGCCGCGAATGGCAATTAGCAACGGTACAATGTGATTTCAATGCTCCTGAACGATTTGAAATGTCATACATTAATGAGGAAGGAAAACCTGAACGACCTGTTGTTATCCATCGCGCGATTTCCGGGTCATTGGAACGATTTATGGGTGTAGCGATCGAGCATTTTGCAGGAGCATTTCCTGTATGGATGTCACCAGTACAAATCGCAGTGCTCCCTGTTTCATCTGAACACCACGGCGAATATGCGAATATGATTTTCCAGAAACTGAAAGATGTCGGAGTCCGTGCAATCATGCTCGATGATGATTCTCTTGGGAAAAGAATTCGAAATGCAAAAACAAATCGAATTCCTTACCAAATCATCATTGGTGATAAAGAACGAGATTCTAATACGTTAACTATTGAAGGCCGCAACGATACAAAAATTGAAGGAATGAATATTACGGAATTGCTTGAGAAATTACAAAAAGAAATAACTGAACGAACGTTAAACTAAAAAACACCCACTGGTGTTTTTTAGTTTAAAATAGTTTCTATTAATCATTGTATTCTTCTAAAAGTGTTTTATTCAATGCACGATCAGTAATTAAATGACTATCAATTAAATCTTTTCGTTCTTCTTTTGAGACAGCACGTTCTACCAATTTTCCTTGTAATTCGATTTCTAATTTTTCACGTTTATCAAAATCTTCTACACTTTTAATAACTTTACGATTATTGTTTACTACGTCTTGAAAAAACACCTTTGTTTGCTCATAAGAAAAATCATCCTCAATATATTTCTCGAGATACCAAATAGGAACTTGTTCTAATTTATTAGCTTCGTTTTGCTTAAAACTTGTTTCAATTTTTGTTCTTTCTTCTATTTGATTATTTTTATGAGCAGTTTGCACACCAGCACTAATACCTGCTATAACTGCATACGATAGTCCAAGATTTTTTATTTTTTTACCTATTCCGTTATTTCCAGGTGTTTTTTCCATATTGTTGTACATTATTTTTATAATATACCAATTATAGACATTCCCGGTTAAAAACACAATTAATTGTGATATAATTATTCTATTATCCAATAATTAAAATATCTATGAAAAAAGACAGTAATTTATATAATTTAATGACCCAATTAGTACAAGAACAAAAATCATTATGGCGGATCAAGGATGACTACATGAAAGATGCTGGAAAAGACAAAGAGTTGAAATCTTTCTGGGCAGAAATTGCAACAGAAAAAGAATTATTGATCGAAGACTTGAAAGCAGTGATTGCAGTAGAAATGGAATTATAAGAAAAAGCTGGACATATGTTCAGCTTTTTTAATTATTTTATTTGAATAATTTTGAAGTTATTTGTCTGGCTTTTAATTTAATTAAAAAATCATGACTTTTAACATTAAAATCTTTTGCTTTAAATTTATATTTAAAAAGTGCTTCATAAATATCGTCAATTGGGACATCTAATTTTATTGCTAATGAGTCTGCATATTTTTTCTTTAATGGTATTGTAATAATATCAATAATATATGCCCCAAAGAAAATAATCATAAAAAACCACTTACTAACAAATACAAAACTATCTTTGAATAGATAATTAGTTTCACAATATAAATTTATAAGCAAAGCAACATTAATATTATGTCCTAATACAATATGCAAACAATGGGAAAGAGAAATTTCAAAAATATCTACAAATTTACAAGTAATAACGATAAAAAATCGTCAATGTTTTTATAAACATTCGCTCAAAGACTGGTTAAATGTTGATTTTGTAATTATGTATTACACAGCGTTTAATAATGATATACTCAGAAACGAATTTTGCGATGAATTGATTGAATTTTATCGTAAAAAAAAATCATTTGGCAATTTAAAAAAAAATAAATTTAAAAATCTTCGAGACAAAATTGCAAAAGATAATATTGATATTTTAAATATGAAAGAACAATGTTTCATGCTTGTGACATGGAGAAGAATTATTTTTGATGAATATCATGAAATCGACAATCAAAATGTTTCGGAATTGGATTTAATTATCAACAGCATGTCACGTAAATACACATGGTGTGTCAGTGGAACACCATTATGTTATCAATCAACGTTGGGTATATTATTGTCATATTCACTTGATACATTTTTGTTGACACATGATTTCATGCATAATCAATCTGTTATTTCACATTCACAAAATGAATGTTATTACAGAAATACAAAAAAAGATGCCGAAAAAGAATACAAGTTTCCGACAATTGTTACAAATAATACTTTTGTTACTTTTTCTCCAGAAGAACAATTAGTTTACAATGCATATACCATTGGAAAAACTGATTTAGAAAACGATGAAACATTACGAAAACTGTGCAGTTGTCCAAAAATGTGTGATATTGTTAGAACATTAGGAAAATGTTCT
>CALDKO010000025.1 GCA_937898165.1 uncultured bacterium
TATGTATTTTTTTAAAAAATTGTTTCATATAATAATTTGTTTATGGTGTTGTTGGACTTTGCCAGTCAGACAAATATGTCTGCACCGTGAATGTTCTATCAAATGCTTTTTGTTTCCAGTGTACTGTTGCAACCATCTTTTTCTGATTGTTCGGCATTCCTGGTTCCGTATCATCAAGGTATACCTCTCTCCAAAACGTAGTTGGTTCCCCTGTCCCATTATCGTCTATTCTACGGTACACGCCACTATCAGATTTATATAAAATTGTACCCTGAGTAACATTAGTTAATTTAGGTGGTGTTGAAAATGTAACATCGCAAGGTAACGTTTTTGTACAACCTTCGATTTCATTTAACCATGTTGTGTTTGATAAATAATTAAGAAAATTGGAATCACGCATGTTTCGTCCAACCTCCAGACCTTCTTCTGCCAAATATTCTGCAGTTAATTGATCGCGAGCAGTTGCCGTTGCAATAACCCCCTTACTGGCAATCCCCATCAAAGAGATCAAGGCAAACGAGAAAATAATCACCGCAAAAAGCATTTCAAGCAAAGTGAAACCTGGTGAAGTGCTATTTATTTTAGTAGGTGAATATTTTTTCATAACATTATTGAGCTGTTCTTGGTTGATTTAAAGCTTTTATAGTAGACGTTGTCGTAGTGGTAGTGTCTATCGTTGCCGGTGCAGTAGTCAAATCTGTAGTAACTGCAGGTGAACCTGTACCAGGCACAAATTCTGTTAGTGGTAATCGTAACGTTCTGGTACCTGTAAACGATGATGTTGTTTTCTTTAGATCTGCGCCGCCGCCGTCTGGGGCAAAGTCTGCTGCTGCAGGAAAATCAAGAAGTCGTTGAGAAATTAATGTTTGCACTGCGAGCCTGGATTGCTGTTGTCCATTTTTTACTAATCCTACTAAATGAACTACAGCCATGGGCTGAACACCATCATCTGGAAGATTTCCTAAAATATCAATACTGAAAGATGATAGTTCAAAATTTTCAGGAGTAATATCAAAAGGACCAGCCTCATTATCGGGACCAAATGCTTCATCGATCATATACAGCCGTGGAATATTATTACTATCAAGTCCACTGAAAAAAGAAACTCTTATATTATCCTGATCAATAAATTTTATTCCACTTCCTTGATCTGAACTTTCGTATTGTTTTCCTGTTCTGATACGTCGAGTCATGGTATCTAAAACAAATGAAACTGAGTCAATAGTTTGGCGATCTGCACGAGTTTTCTGAAGTGTTTTAAAAATTGTAATCAACGACCCCATACCAATAACCACAATAATAGTAAAAATAGTAACCGAAACCATCACCTCCATCAAGGTGAATCCTTTTGCATGTTTATTTTTTAGATGGTTTTTTTTCATACTGTTTTATCGAACACTGATCTGTCCCAATTTTGAAACACACACATTACGAGTTTTTGGATTATCTGTAGTTGAATCAAGAGATGCTAATTCAATACACGTAGTCACCTGTCCTCGTTCAGGATATACCGTGGCATTAGTAATAAATCGTTTAAAGGTGATGTACACCGGTTCACCAGGTGCAAGGGGTTGTTTTAGGTTACCTTGATCATAGTAACTGATTCCTGTTATTTTATCGGTGGTTTGGATTTTTATAGTATCCAAAAGTCTGTCATAATTCGGATCGTAAATTCCGTTTACATTCGAAGTCTCATATAATTTAAATTCAGGTTCATATCCACCATCAGTACTGGGAGTAAAAACAATTCCGCGTGAATATGCCTGTCCTGGATCATCAAAAGATTGTGCAGCTCCCGCTGATGTTTGCACCTGACGAATTGCCAGCGCAATATCCTGGGCTAAATTATCGAGTGTAATAACAGATTTAAAACCATTAAAGTTAGACATAATAACACCTACCATAATCGCAAAAATTCCAATGATCACTACGAATTCAACCAAGGTAAACCCATTGGCTTTTTTAATTTCTGTTTTACTTGAATGTAGTGAAAAGAATTTCATATTTATGTAAAAACTAATACCAGTATATCATATGAATAATCCAGATAACAAGGTAAATATATTAAAAGAATACAACAACGTTATAAACCACCCTAAAAATAAAAAGGGGGCGAAAGGAATTTGTATTTTACGAATAGTAGTATATGGAATGCCTTTTATAAATTTATATATAATAAACACAATCCCAAAAAATGACCCTAGGTAAAATGATAATAATACG
>CALDKO010000026.1 GCA_937898165.1 uncultured bacterium
CTGCAAAAAGGGTAGTGTTTTTTGAGTTTCAAGTTCTGCTACATTTTCATCAATCTTGGTAACTCCTAGGGTTTCTTCAAATTCTCTGTTGTTATTCATAATATTTACATTTACATTAAAATCAATAATAAACAAAATTTTTAATTTGTCAATACCTATTTTTTAAATACTGTTTCTGTAAATGACAATATTTTTCCTTCTAGGTTTTCGGCGTGGTATACCAAATCAATTTGGTCATATTTTTTTTCTAGAATTTGGATCATTTTATCTTGTTTGCTTTTAAGCCATCCAGTCAACCAATTAAAAAATGATTGTATAGAGCCTTCGTTTTCAGGAGAAAACTCTTCAAAATCTTCTCGAAAATATCCAAGTCGGTAAAAACTGTTAATTTCATACCCAAAAAACAAAATCGTTTCTTCAAAATTTTCTGATTCTTTTTCAAAAACTTCATAAAAATAATCAGATAGGTCATTATTTACATTACTATGATTACTATTTTTTTCTTGTAAATTGATAAATTTAGAAACTTTTGATTCAATATTCATTACTGAATCAAGATATTTTTCTTTAGATTGTTCATAATATTCGCGCAAATTTTCATTACTTAAAACCCCAACCTTCATGGCATCATCAAAAGTGATCTGATTTTGATTAAAATATTTATTTAGATATTCTTTTTGTTCTGTTAAAAATAAACGTTGTTTAGTAAAAATATCTTGAACTTCTTTTGATTGTTTTGTAAAATCTCTATTAAGGTCATTTAATGTTTTTACTTGAACTAATCTTAATGTTTTCTGTTCTGGTATTTCCTCAAAAAAATCAATTTTGTACATTGCATCCGTTAAATTATTCAAACCAATTAAATGTTTATCTTCTTTTCTACGTTTATCATTTTGTTTTAAAATATTAGTAATTACTTTGGCTTCTATTTTTGCGCCGTCTACCCATTTTTTAACATCTGCAGATTTTCCTTCAAACCCACCTCGGATGATTCGTTCTTTTTCTTCTTTTGAACTATCTCTTCCTGTTTCAATATTAGAATTAACAAATACTTTTGTAAGATAATTCTGCACTGATGCTTTTTGATATTGGATTCTCCCACCTCTCTCTCCGGCTATGTCTTGAACTTTAAAAAGTTCATTAATATTTTTTAAAATAGTTTCTGAGCTAATTTTAGGAGAAAGTTCTTGGTGGATATCTTTAATTTGATTTTGATCAAGAATTGCCGGATTAAAAACACTATTACTATCTTTTCTTTTATTAATTCTAGGGTGTAAAAATTCAAATATATTGTTTCCAACTGTCATATATAGAGATATTACCACCTCTTGATTTCCCTGTCACGCACTGGTATAGTTCAGCTGTCTCCGGAATTCCCCTTGTAGTTCAATGGATAGAACAGGAGACTTCTAAGCTCTTAATAGAGGTTCGATTCCTCTCGAGGGGACATTGATTATTAATTAATTACTTTTTATATATGGGATTTGAAGGAATGGGTGAAGATATTTTTGGAGGTAATGAACGCGCAAAAGATTTAAATAAATCTGACATTGATGGTTCTACATTTTTTGACGAAAATGAAAGTCGTCATGGTGGTTCACATGTAGATGAAGCAACCGGTAAAGCATATGATAATGATCGTGATATGGATGCAGAATCACCTGAAATGCATGCAACAAATACGGTTATCGATATAAACAATCATACATTTGAGGAGGAAGATGAGGTAACACAATTATTACGGGATTCATTCAAAGACCATCCGAACCGAGATGAGGAACTTTTGAAATTAAATATTGATCCCCGAGTTAAATAAGTAACAAAAAATAGATATTTGACAAATATCTATTTTTTGTTATAGTATAGAAAATAAACAAAATGGGAACAGGTTGTATTTCGGTACACTCTCGTGAATTCAAGGAATTCAAGAGAAAATGTGGCTGTAAAACTTGTGATTGTGATGCATTTTCACAAGACAGCTACCACAAAGGGTGTCATACCTATGAGCTTTTTGACCAAGAAAAAGACTCTTCAAATTCAAACGAAAGCGGAGGTATCTATGACGAATCAGAAGGTCCATTAGTGAGAGGCAAACACAAAAAAAATGAAGAAAGTGGTATGAGTATGGAAGAATTTGAATTTCTCCATATGCAAACCTAACAAAAAGCACTTCCCAACCATAGGTGCTTTTTTATTAAAATACTTGCAATTTCGTATAATTTTAGTAGTATAGAAATTACCAAATGGTGCGGGCGATTAGCTCAGTTGGTAGAGCAACTCATTTACACTGAGAAGGTCAGGGGTTCGAGTCCCTTATCGCCCACCAAAAAACAAAAACCTCTGAATTCCAGAGGTTTTTGTTTACTAAATAAATGATTCAATCTATACTAATACTGTTAATAGTTAATCAATTAATATATGGGATTTGAATTTTTTAAGAAAAAAGTAATTGTTGAAACACCAGGAGCTACAAGTATTATGTCTGAGGAAGAAGCCCCTGCTGGTGCTGAAACCATCATGCGTGATGGAGTAAATGATAAATACGATGAAGTCAATACTGAACATTTAATGGCTCACCGCAACAGAAATAATGTATTAGACAAGCAATAAAACCACTTCCCAAAAGTGGTTTTATTGCATTTAAAAAACAGATTGTGATATAATCCTTTTGGGCACTTTCCTTGGTAAATTCACACCATGAATTTACTGGACAGTAAAATCTCCTCAAACCATATTATTATTAATTCGAGGTTACTCGATTTTTACGTAGTGAGTATGACTAAAAAAACTATTCAGAAAAAAAAGAATGACCCACGCTATATTTTTATTGTAGGTGGTGTTATATCTGGTGTTGGTAAAGGTATTGCCGCATCATCCATTGCTCGCATTTTAACCAATCGAGGACTTTCCGTGACTGCATTGAAAATAGATCCATATATTAATGTTGATGCCGGAACCATGAACCCAACAGAACATGGTGAAGTATTCGTTCTAAAGGATGGTGATGAAACTGATCAGGATATGGGAAATTATGAACGATTTTTAAATCGTGACCTAACTCGCATTAACTACATGACCACAGGTCGTGTGTATCAATCAGTAATTAATCGTGAACGAAATTTAGAGTATGGTGGGAAATGTGTAGAAGTAGTTCCTCACATCCCTCTTGAAATTATTGATCGTATTAAGTTTGCACAAAAAGAAGCACAGGCTGATGTAGTTATTGTTGAAATTGGTGGAACTATTGGTGAATATCAAAGTATGTTGTTTTTAGAAGCAGCGCGTATGATGCACCTTACTATTCCTCGTCGTGTATTTTTTGGTGTTGTTTCCTATTTACCAATTCCTGGAAAATTAGGTGAAATGAAAACAAAACCAACACAAATGGCAGTTCGTACATTAAACAGTGCAGGTATCCAACCAGACTTTATTATTGCACGATCCAGTGGAGTATTAGATGAAAAACGAAAAGAAAAAATTGGTTTCATGTGTAATATTCCCATTGACCGAGTAATTTCTGCTCCCGACGTTTCCAGTGTATATGATGTGCCAGAAAATTTTGACCGTGAAGGACTCACCGATAAGCTACTGAAAATGATGGAGTTACCTCATTTGAAAAAAGAAACGATCGACGGAAGTATTTGGAAGGTGTTTACTAAAAAATTTCACACTGCAAAAAAACCAGTTCGCATTGCAATCATTGGAAAATATTTTGAAACAGGTGAATATTTATTGGCCGATTCTTATCTATCGGTAATCGAAGCTTTGAAATACTCTGCATATTGCCAGGACGCAAAACCAGAATTGGTATGGCTCAATGCATTTGATTTTGAACGAGACCCTAAGAAAGTTAAAGAACTCAAAAAATTTGATGGAATTTTAGTTCCTGGAGGATTTGGTTCACGTGGTATCGAAGGGAAAATTAATGTAATTAAATTCGCTCGAGAAAATAATATTCCCTATTTTGGAATATGTTATGGAATGCAACTATTAGTTATTGAATTTGCACGACATGTCGCAAAATTAAAAGATGCACATACGGTAGAGGTAAATCCGAAAACACCCTACCCGATTATCGATATCATGCTGGATCAGAAAAAACACCTGGCAGAAAATCGTTATGGAAATTCGATGCGATTAGGTGAATATCCTGCAGTTCTTAAAAAAGGAACTCTCGCAGAAAAAGCATACGGCACCGATACTATTATGGAGCGTCATCGGCACCGATATGAAGTAAACAACGAATATGTTGGCCCACTTGAAAAACATGGACTAATATTTTCAGGAACATCTCCGGACGGAAAATTGATGGAAATTGCTGAGCTCCCAACAAAAATACATCCATTTTTTATTGGAGTACAATTTCATCCAGAATTTCTAGCACGGCCATTATCGCCACATCCAATTTTTAATGCATTTATAAAAGCTGCTTTACATCACAAACAAAAATAAAACCACCTGTAGGTGGTTTTATTTTTGTCTTAAGATTTTAAGAATCTCATTTAGTTTTTCATCCTCTATTCGGGCAAGTCTTTCCTGTAATTCCTCAATTTCCTCTTTTGCACGAACGTTGGTTTCATAATCTGCGGTTGCCTGTGCACGGTCACGATCAGCTTGTCGGTTTTGACTCATCATAATGATCGGCGCGGCATATGCAGCTTGAGTTGAAAATAATAGATTAAGTAAAATAAATGGAAATGGATCCCAGTG
>CALDKO010000027.1 GCA_937898165.1 uncultured bacterium
AACTGTTTAGATGTTTCGAAAATATATTGAGTTGTCTGGATAAATAGTTACTTATCTTTCTTTTTTAAATTTGAGCCAATGTGTTGATGGAGTCCAACAATTTTTATCTCATATTTTTTAATAAAAATATATTTTACTATAAGACATCCAATTTTGCTGGCTGCATAAAAACAAGCAGTGACATCCTGACTTATGTTAAGGCAGCTCCTACTGAAAAAATAGAAGAATCCTTTTCTTTTTTCCTTTTTATTTCTTATTTTTCAAATATTATCCATCTTTTTATTTTATTTTTTTAGGAGAATTTATATTTGCTTATTTTACTATCTTTTAACAATAAGGTTTTATTTATTCATCAAAATCTACTTATTTCTTTTTTTTATTTATTTTAGTTATCCACAGTTTTGTGGTTTCATCCTCACAATGGGCTATTGTGTTTCACGGTGGGATGAAGTATTATTGTAGTGGGATGACGTGGGATAAAATTAGTTTTACGAAATCCTGAAAATATATGTTACTCGGAGAATATCGCCACACACTGGATGACAAAAACCGAGTTTCCTTGCCAGCAAAATTTCGCAAGGAACTCGGTAAAAAAATAATTATTACGCGAGGTCTCGATCGTTGTCTTTCCGTGTATTCAATGGCTGAATGGAAAAAGTTTTCCGAAGATTTAACACAACAAACACGCTTTAACCAATCAAATAGTCGAGCCTATGATCGTTTCATTGCATCAGGTGCAATTGAAACAGATGTAGATTCTGCTGGAAGAATCCTTATTCCAGATTTCTTGAAACAATATGGAAATTTGGGCAATAAAATAATTGTTGCAGGAGTAAGAAACCGTTTAGAACTCTGGAATGAAGATATGTGGAACAGCTATATTCAGCAGGTAGAAGGCGACATTGCCTTGCTTGCAGAACAATTGGATCAGCAAAAGAAATAATATGAAATCAACAGATGAAATTATCCAGGAACATGTACCAGTACTCCTTGCAGAATCTGTGGGAGCACTCGCTATTGATTCAGATGGAATATATGTTGATGGAACATTAGGTGGAGCAGGGCACGCAGAAGAGATTGTAAAGCAACTCTCATCAAAAGGAATTTTTATTGGATGCGATGTGGATCATGATGCAATTATGCGGGCAACTGAACGATTGTCATCATATCCATGCAAAAAATATTTTGTTCATGAGAATTTTAGAAACTTGGACCAGATTTTAAATAAGCTAACAATTGATAAAGTTTCAGGAATACTGCTCGACCTTGGCTGGAGTAGTTTCCAGATAAACGATGCGTCACGCGGATTATCGTTTATGAATGATGGACCTCTTGATATGAATTTATCAAAAGGTATGTCAGGTGAACGATTAACCGCACACGAAATTATCAATAACTGGGCCGAAGAAACACTTGCCGATATCTTTTACGGATACGGCGACGAAACCAAAGCCCGTGTGATCGCCAGGTATATTGTAAAGGTTCGTAAGGAAAAACTAATTACAACAACTCATCAGCTAGCACAAACAGTTATTGAATGTTTGTTCCCAAATGCAAAGAAGAATCCCTATTTTAAAATTCATCCAGCAACAAAAGTATTTCAGGCACTGCGCATTGCAGTAAACGACGAATTACAGGTTGTCACTGACGCAATTAATGTAGGAATAGAATCACTTGCACCACAGGGAAGGTTTGCAATCATTACTTTCCATAGTGGAGAAGATCGCATCGTAAAGCATTTGTTTAAATCATTTGCAGAACAGGGGAAAATTAAACTGATTACCAAAAAACCAATAGTGCCGTCAGATACAGAAATTCGCGAAAATCCGCGATCACGAAGTTCAAAACTTCGTATTATTGAAAAATTATAATCCTAAATCATTATATGTACTTCTCATCTGAACAATCTCATATGTCGACCTCATCATCTCGATCGCGAGTGATTACTTCACGTGTACTTTCTGTATTTGCGGGAACATGTGTTATTGCTTATATGGTTTTGATGGTACAAACGATCTCATTGATCAACGAACGAAAAGACGTTCGCTCTGAAATTCGGGACACTCAGGTTGCTATTTCAGATTTAGAAGTAAAATATTTTGAGTTAGCTCAATCAATTGATCAACAAGTAATTACTGATCTTGGTTTTACTGAATCAGTGATTCCAGTATTTGCATATACTGACACAAAACCAACCTATGCAACAGTTGCATTAGTTCGATAAAGAAAATAAAAACTCGCCACTCCTTTGGGAACGGCGAGTTTTTTGTTATACTCTAGTCATCATGGCAAGTCATTTTGGATTTCGTATTCGAGTAGTATCTTTTTTTATCCTTTGTTTAGGGGTATTGTTTGGTATAAAACTTTTTTGGTTACAAGTTATTCATGGTCATGAATATTCAGATCAGGCAGACCGTCAATACATTACTCCAGAAGGTGCTCAATTTGATCGAGGGACTATTTTTTTCAAAAAGAAAAACGGCGAATTAGTTTCAGCTGCTAGTTTATTGCGAGGTTTTACTGTTGCAGTGAATCCTAAGTTAGTAACAGATCCTGAAACTGCGTATACAGCGATCAGTGCTATTATTCCATTGGATTATAATAGTTTTATTGCACAAACCACAAAGAAAAATGATTCTTATGAGGAAATTGCTACAAAAATTACCGAAGATCAAGCTGGACAAATAAAAGCTTTAAAAATTCCTGGGGTTTCATTATATCGAATGAGTTCTCGATTTTCTCCTTCAGGAACACTGGCACCTCATGTCGTTGGTATTGTTTCTTATAAAGGAAATGATTTAATAGGGCGTTATGGTATTGAACGATCATATAATGACATTCTTTCACGTACCCAGAGTCGTTTGTATGTAAACTTTTTTGCAGAAGTTTTCTCTCATATTACAAAATTATCTTCAGACGAAGCCCCAACAGAAGGAGATGTAATTACTAATATTGAACCAGCTGTACAGACATCCCTCCAAAATGAATTGGAATTAATCCGTGAACGATGGAAATCAGACAGAACCATGGGAATTATTATGGATCCAAAAACAGGTAAAATTATTGCAATGGCATCCAGTCCTGGTTTTGATATTAATAATTATAGAACCGAAACATCCGTCTCTATTTTTAATGATCCACTGGTTGAAAGTGCTTTTGAAATGGGGTCTATTATGAAGCCAATCATTATGAGTATTGCTCTTGATCAAGGGGCAGTAACTGCAGATACAAAATATAACGATGCAGGGTTTGTGAAGGTCGGAGATCGGACTATTCGTAACTTTGACCACAAAGGACGTGGAAACGGTGTTACGATGCAAACAGTGCTCAACCAATCGCTAAATACCGGTATGGTGTTTACAATGAGTCGCATGGATCGTGGAGCGTTCCGTGATCAGTTTACAAAATTTGGGTTTGGTGAAAAAACAGGAATAGATTTACCTGCAGAAATTGGGGGAATTACCGGCAACCTAAAGAGTAATCGCGAAGTTGAGTATGCCAACATTTCATTTGGACAGGGGATTGCAGTGACACCTATTGGGATGGTTCGTGCAATGTCGGCACTTGCTAATGGTGGGAAATTGATAGAACCACATATTACAGACCATATTGAATATATGGATGGATCTAAAAAAGACATTCCATCAAAAGAAATTACCCAAGTAATCAAACCAGAAACATCCGCAGAAATTACCAGAATGATGGTTAATGTATTTGATAATTATTTTGATGGGGGAAAGAAAATGGATCATTATTCTATTGCCGGGAAAACAGGTACCGCACAGATTGCAGATCGTGCAACCGGTGGGTATTATTCAGATCGGAACATGCATACCTTTGTTGGATATTTTCCAGCATATAATCCACAATTTATTGTATTTATGTTAAATGAATATCCAAAAGAAGGAGCGAGATTTTCATCACAAACATTAATTGACCCGTTTCTTAATTTGGCAAAATTTTTGATTAATTATTACAATATTCCTCCGGATCGATAAAAATAAAAACATCATGTATACATGATGTTTTTATTTTCTAAATAATTCAATAAGGTAATGCGCAAAGATAAATAGATCAATAATATAAGCAATAATACCAGCCGCCAGGACTGCACCTGCGGCGATATCCTTTGTATCTCGTGCATATGGATGAAAATCAGGTGAGGTTAGGTCAATATCAACCTCAATGGCCGTATTGAAGGCCTCTGCGACGATTACTAGCCCGTTAGCAAGTATTAACACCATCCAGTCCGTATGGCTTATTTTAAATATAATACCAAGGATTATTAATATCCCAGCAGTTAAAAAATGCACCCAGAAATTTGGAGTTGTTTTTATAAATAACCACAGACCACGAGTTGCGTGGGTTAGGCTTTTTGCTCGTTTTACAATAGATAGATCAGATGTTTTCATGTACAAAATTATAACATCAAAAGATATCATGTGCATTATAAATCGTTCAGAAGTTTCTACAGTTGTATTAAACCTCGTTAACCTCGATGATCATATCAAAGGTAACTGTGTCGCCGACTGCAAAACTTCCTGTTTCGATTACTGTATTCCAAGTTAATCCAAAATCTGCGCGTTCGATAGATCCCGTTAGATCAAATGCTGCAACAGGTTTTCCATCCGCACCTACAGTGGTGCCATGTACAGCAGCTGTTAGGTTAACTGATATTGTAACGTCCTTGATGGTTAGATCTCCGATAATGTCTAACGTGTCACCGTTTCGTTTTACTGATGTTGAATGAAAGGTAAGTTTAGGGAATTTTTCTGCATCAAAAAAATCTGCAGATAATAAGTGACCATCACGCATTTCATTATGAGTAGTGATACTTGCAATATCAGCTGAAAAGGTAATCACTGCATCGTTAAATGTTTCATCTGCTGCAGTGATGCTTCCTTCGTATGTTTTGAACATTCCACGAACAGTTGAAATTACGAGGTGTTTAATTTTAAATCCGATCTCTGTGTGTGCTGGGTCAATAATCCATGTTTTCATAAATTTATTATGTTATTAATGTAATAATACTTTTAGTGTAGTTTATATACTTTACTTTGTAAAGTACTTTACAAAATAAAGCACACATGATACATTTTGTCTATGAAAGGGAAACCTCATACAAATTGCTCTGTTGCAAAAACAGCAACATTATTATCAGATACATGGACTATGTTGATTATTCGTGATCTATTAAAAACAAAGATGCGATTTTGTGAAATAGAAACGTCACTAAGTGGTATTAGTACTCGAACTCTCACATTAAAATTAAAACGATTAGAAGAGGAGGGAATTGTTACAAAATCTGACCTGTATTATGCGTTGACTACTAGGGGTAAAAAACTCAAAGAGGTTATTGATGCAATGGAGTTATGGGGCAAGGGTCATAAAAAATAGATTGTTGACGTTCTTTATTATTTGTGATTAAATAAACGAAAGATCATTCATTTAAATTAAACAAGTATAACAATGGAAAAAAAGAAAAAACAATACGGTATTTTGGCCGTTATTTTTAAATTAGGAACAAAATTCGCCTCTATTCTGGCAAAAATATTAAAGTCAGCTAAAGTTGTAAAGGTTGGCCTAGCAGCTGCCTCCTTGGTGTCATATTCATATTTATTTTCTTGGCAATTTGCAATTATCATTATGTCGATGTTGTTTATCCATGAATCTGGTCACGTGTGGGCTATGAAAAGACGAGGAATCGCAACTAAAGGATTTTATTTTATTCCACTGCTAGGAGGAGCAGCAATTGCAGAAGAAAGTTTTAAAACAAGAGATAATGAAGCATATATTGCACTGATGGGTCCTATTTGGGGGTTAGTACTATCAATAGGGGTGTTTGGTTTATATTATGTGACTAGTAATCCATTATTTGCCGCAGCTTCCAGTTGGATGGCATTAATTAATTTAGTTAATTTAATACCAATCAATCCGTTGGATGGAGGACGTATTTTAAAATCCCTTGCACTATCAGTCGGTGTTAATTCAGAAATTATGCGTAAAGGGGTTGCAGCAATGTTGGCAATTGGTTCAATTTGTATTATTATTGCTTGTGCAGTAATGGGTTTATGGCTATTTGTACTATTAGGAAGCTTAGGATTATTAGAAGTGATCCTGGAAATAAAAAAACCTAGTACCATGGTACCAATGAGTTCAGGTGCGGTTATAAAATATTTTGCCTTATCAATTTTGGTAGGAGGTTTATTGTTTAGTATAATGTATTACACTAAACATCTACCAGGGTCAGATATTGCTATGCAATTTCTTAAAGAATAAAAAATAAACAAAACTCCAAGTCTATGACTTGGAGTTTTTTCGTAATGCAATATTTTCCAGTATCGGTAGTGCAAATATTGCAACTGACAATAATGAAAAAATTACATCAAATGTTTCTGATTCTAAAACATTGCAAACAGAAGTATCAATAAATCCACATGCTGTAGTAATAATTAACTTTAAACCAAGTAGTCCAATAACCAGAAACGCTGCAGATTCGAGTCGTGGGTACTTTTTCATCAATCCAACAAATGATTGCGCAACAAATCGCATCGCAAGTATCCCAATTCCAACACCTACCATGATCAGCCATAGTTTATCTGTTAGGGCGACTGCAGCAAAAATATTATCGATGGAAAAAGTAATATCCAATAATTCCACAGCAACAATGGTTGCCCACAGTGATCCAATATAAGGCGTTAATTTTCCGATAAGTCCTCGATCCGATGCAATTACGTCTCCGTCTTTTGGTGAATTAGATTTGAAATAATCAAATGCAAGCCATATCAGATATAATCCTCCAATAATTTTTAACCACCAAATATGGATTAGCCATGTTGCAAATACCAGACATAATCCACGGAAAACATATGCACCAATAATCCCGTAACGGAGGGCTTTTGCTTGTTGTTTTTCTGGTAATGGAGAAACTAGGATAGCCAACACCACAGCATTGTCGATGGATAGTAATGTTTCCAATAATAATAAAGTTACTATAACAGATATATCATGCCAAATCATACAGATAGTATAGCGTAATAAAAAATAAATACAAAAAACACCCGTTAGAACAGTGATTCTTGGGTGTGTTTTTTTATGTAGGCCTTTACATTAAATTTCTTTTCACAGCCACTGCGTGCCATGTATCTGATTTGTCCAAAAATAGGCCGTTCGAACCATGCTCTGTCATGAACACCTCCGATACTCCACGCAATACCTGCGTAGCCATTTGGGTCACGTCCATCTAATTCATAGGTATCATTTAAATATATTGCTATTTTCATGGCATCTTCCGCACTTGCGGTCCATTCCAGGATTTTCTTTGCCCAATACATGCGCATATATCCATGCATTTTACCAGTGTTTACCATTTCCAGTTGTGCAGCATTCCATAGTTCATCGTGTGTTTTCGCATGTTCAAATTGTTTTAATGTATAGATATATTCACGTTTGTCATGTCGAAATCTGCGGTGAGATCTTTTCGCCCAACCCGGGAAACCTTCTGTTGTATCATAGTGTTCATTATACCAGCAAAAATTATCAGACAGTTCCCGGCGCACAATTAGTTCTTCCAAAAACGCACCTGCGTGATCAATTAAAATTAATGGTCGATCAACATCAACACTTGCTTTATTTTTTAGAGAATCAAGTATTTTTTGAATAGGAAATTTTACATGATCAATTACTTCCATTGCAACACGTTGTGGTGAAATCATTCCATAATGCAGATAGGGTGACAGATTAGATTGAGCATCTGCCAGTGGATCATTACGTAATGTTCCATATATATCCAACTTGTTTTTAATAAAATCCTGCAATGTTTTTTTTGCGTGTTTTTCACCCGGGATAATCCAGGTAACGGGCGTATTTTTTTTATCAACCTCTGGTATCTCTAATATTTTTTTCCAATGAATTGTTGGAATTTTCTTAGAGTAAGAAACAGGATGTTTTCGAACCGTAGGGAAATCATCCAGGTATTCTGGGAGGAGTTTATGGATTTTGGGACGTAATGTATAGGCACCATATTCTTGTTTATTTGATGCAATCCATACTGGAACAATATTATGCGCATCTACCATGGCCATAGCGCACGATATATTTTTTGCAATTTTTTCTTTCCATTGACATTGGATACGCAATGGGGAACAGTCAGTTATCAGTGCACCAATGTTATGTTCATTACAAAAATTAACAATCAGTTCTGGTGATTGTTTTCCAGTAGTATCAATTAATAAATAAAATGGAATATTCTTTTCTGCACACGTTT
>CALDKO010000028.1 GCA_937898165.1 uncultured bacterium
CGACAATTTGCCCACCGCCGGTTCCCCCCTCTGGACCGAAATCCAGGATGTAATCTGCACATTTTATAACATCCAAATTGTGCTCGATCAATACGACAGTATTGCCTCGTTCCACTAATTTATTAAGTACCTGAATCAATCGTTTTACATCCTCAAAGTGAAGTCCGACAGTTGGTTCGTCGAGTAAATAAATTGTTTTTTGTGTCATTGGTCGATATAATTCTGAACTAATTTTTACACGTTGTGACTCACCACCTGATAATGTGTTTGCGGATTGTCCAAGTTTAATATACCCAAGCCCAACATCAAGTAATGATCGCAATCGATCAGCAACAGCAGGAATATCAAAGAAAAATTCATACGCTTCCTCGATAGTCATTTCGAGAACTTCATAAATATTACTTCCCTTTTTTGCATTACTTGGTTTATAAGAAACTTTTAATGTTTCTTTATCAAAACGCTTTCCATTACATACGTCACATGTCACATACACTGTCGGCAAAAAATGCATCTCAACCGCAATCTCCCCATTTCCCTGACACGCTTCACATCGCCCACCTTTTACATTAAATGAAAATCGAGATGACTTCCAACCACGTACACGTGCTTCTGATGTACTCGCAAATAAATCACGAATAAATGTCCACGCACCAGTATAGGTTGCTGGGTTTGATCGTGGAGTCCGTCCAATTGGTGATTGATCAATCATAATCACACGGGACAATTCTCCTGTTTTCTCAAACGACGCAGCGTTAAATGTTTTTGCAGTTCGTGATCGTCGTTCCAAAAGACCTTGGAGATTTTTATAAACAACATTGTACATGAATGAAGATTTTCCAGAACCGGAAACACCGGAAATAACTGACATTCGCCCTAATGGTATTTCTGCGTTCAAATTTTTAATATTGTTTATTGTTGCACCATGAATTTTAAGCCAACCTTTATCCTTATCACGACGTTCATGTGGAATTTCAACTCTTGCAACGCCTTGTAAATAATCAATCGTCAGGGATTGTTCTTTGTTTTTTCCAGCCAATAATTCCTTTAAATTTCCCTGAACAATTACATTTCCACCGTGCACACCGGCACCTGGACCAATATCTACAATATAATCAGATGCGAAAATTGTATCTTCATCATGCTCTACTACAACAATTGTGTTTCCAACATCGCGCAAGTTTTTGAGAGTATTAATCAAACGATCATTATCCCGCTGATGGAGTCCAATTGTCGGCTCATCCAAAACATAGAGTGCCCCAACCAACTGGGATCCTAATTGTGATGCGAGGCGGATTCGCTGAGCTTCACCACCAGATAATGTATTCGCACGTCGGTTAAGAGCCAAATACTGCAATCCTACGTCATACATGAATAATAATCGGTCTTCAATTTCTTTTAAAATAACTTTTGCGATTTCACGATCTTTTTTGGACAACTCTAACTCGGAGAAGAACCCAATAGCATCTTCAATGGATAAATTTGTAACATCTACAATATTACTGAATTCAGATCTGTTTTTTTCTGTTACACGTGCACTGTCAGTATCACCGTGCAAAAAAACATTTAATGCCTCTGGTCGAAGCCGAGCACCATCACATACTTTACATACATCATCGTTTTCATTTCCAAACAAATGATATGTTCCAAGTCCATTACATTCAGGACAGGCTCCGTACGGACTATTGAATGAAAACAGTCGAGGCTCAACTTCTGGGTATGAAAACCCATCATGTGGACATGACAATGTTGCAGACATCAAAAATTCCCGTTCTGCTTTTGCTTCCTCTGTCATATTTTCCAAATCTTCGCCTGGAACAGAAAATACAATTCGTACCATATTTTCTGCTTCCAGTAACCCAAGTTCAACAGCTTCTGCCAATCGCTCTGTAGCAGCCTTTGGTCCGTCAACAAATTCATGCACTGCAATTTCATCTACTAGAAAATCAATGTCATGCTTTGAGTTTTTATCTAATGTTATTTTTTCGCGCAAACTTTTCATTGATCCATCAATGCGTGCTCGCAAGAATCCTTTACCAAGCATGTCATACAGCATCTGGTAATATTCACCTTTTCGTCCACGAACAACTGGTGCTAATATTTGTACCTGTGTATTATTCCATTCAACACCCATGATTGCTTTTTTACCCTTATTAGCTGCTTGGAATTTTTTAATTTTTTCCTCAATAAAGTTCAAGATTTCCTCTGTTGAAAGTTTTTCAATTTTTCTTCCGCATTCCACGCAATATGGTTTTCCTACACGTGCATAGAGTACTCGCAAGTAATCATAAATTTCAGTAATAGTAGCCACTGTCGAACGTGGGTTATTTGATCGTGATTTTTGGTCGATTGAAATTGCAGGTGAAAGTCCACTGATTTCATCAACGTCAGGTTTACCCATTTGTTTTAAAAACTGCCGAGCATATGCAGAGAGCGACTCAACATAGCGTCGTTGCCCTTCTGCAAAAATAGTATCGAATGCGAGAGATGATTTTCCTGAACCGGAAAGACCAGTAATCGCCGTCATGGTATACCGTGGAATTTCTACATCAATGTTCTTTAGATTATGTGTTCGTGCACCTTTAATAATGATTTTGTCATCTTTTGAGCGACTATTAGTTACTTTCTTTGTTGCCATAGTGCGAAGATTATACCACATATAAAACAAATAAAAAAGCCCCCAACTTGTGGGTTCTTTTTTATTCTGTAGTCTGAAATTGTGGAATAATAGCTCCTGTTCCAAATAACGAACCGGTTACCATTCCAATAATACTGAACAAGGTAAGAAGCAAAAACAATGCAAGGATCCCCCATTTCAAGTAATCATTCATTTTTGTACGTTCTGTTTCTACGTTTGATTTTGTCATTGATATAACAATATTCCCAAGGAAAAACATTAACGCACATGCAATCATAATAGGAATGATCCGTTGTGAAAGAAATCGTGCAATACCTAATGCATAATTCCTAAACGTTCCAATACCACCACTGCCACCAACCAATCCTGATTTATCTGCAACACTGATATCGATACCAAGTGATGGAATACCAAGTGAGTTTGCCAGCACAGTGATCAACCCTACAATCACAAACATGATAAACAATGCAAATAATGAATTTAAAATTCCTGCCTTGTAGACATTTTGGTCAACAATATCTTTTGATGTTAAATATTTTCCAATATTGTAACCAAATGCCAGAATCCCGAGTGCGGTCAAGATCGGAAATATTGCTTTGATGATAACATCTGCAAAACCCACAATGTCTAAAATAACTGTAGGAGTATCTGCAAATGCAATGACAGGCATCATTATAAATAGTAATGATGCTACTTTTGATATATTTTTTAATGATGAATTTTTTTTCATATATTTTATCTAACGATATCTGCAATAGTAGCCTGAAGCGCTGTTGCAATAACGTACGCACCAAGAATTATCGCTCCACCAATCAATGTCCACTTTAATGCTGCTTTTGCTTCCTTTAATTTATCTGCATTCCCTCGAGCCTGAACAAAGAGGAATCCTGTATAGATAATAGCAAGAGCGAGAAATGGAACCGCTATAGGAATTACAATATCTTTTACAAGTACTGCAACAATAGCTGGGATCGAATCCAACCCATCTTTTAATGGATTACCTAATGAAATTCTATTTTGACTAACACCTGGTGTTGAAGCATCGTCCGCAGGGGCATCATTTTCATCAATAATACCATCACCGTTTGTGTCTCCTGCATCCTCTGCTGCTTCTGCAACACGGAAAGCACTAGATGTTACACCAAGATCTTTTTCAGTGATTTCCACCGTGAAAGGACTCTGTGTTTTATCAATATTACTAAAAGTTGTTGTAAAAGGAACTGGTACAGATATATCCATTCCTGATTGATTTACTATATCCAGGCTATCTTGTGTAGAGATTACTCCACTTTTCCCTTTTAAGGTTAATTTAATTTTCCCAATTTTGTCGGTATTAGCTCCAGAAAATTCACCAAAATCATTATATTTTACTGAACCATCTACTTTAATTGACGGCTGTGTATTTCCTTGTGCTTCTGCATAGGTAGCAAAGAAAGTTGGCACTGCTTTGGCGATCTTTACATTTGAATTTACGTTTGCAATAAGTTTTGAATTAGTAACTGAAATATCTACTTTTTTACCCTTAAATTCACCACTTGGAACTGTCAGGGAGCTCGTTTGTGGTACTGTTGCTGTACCTAAATTAACATTAAATGTTTTTGAGGTGACATTAAAATCTTTTTCAAGAACCCTAATTGTAAACGGCGCTTTTGTTTTGTCTATATTGTTAAAAATTAATGTAGACGCATTAAATTTATATTCATAGTTATCAACCAAGATTTGCAAGCTACCAAATGTTTTTGATTCAATAAGTCCATCTTTACCATATAAACTGAATATAGTAGTACCTCCAGAACGATCTTTCTCATCAGGAAAATCGTAGGTAACTGATGCATCTGCCCATATTTGAGATGTACTTTCTTTATAAGAAGGAATTACTTTGAAACTAATCTTGGTACCATCTGCTGCGGTTCCCGAGTCTGTATTAGTATTTACCTGCTGAGCAGCAGTAACAACGGTCAATGCTTCAGATTTTGCAGATAATTGATCTTCAATAATTTGTAACTTAAATGGAACTGGACGTGTAGTTAGGTTGGTTGGAACACCTTCCTGATCTAAGTACCGATTATAATTTGAAAACGTAACTTCGAATTGATATGGAATATCGTATTGGAGAGGAATTCCATCAGCAAGTTGATCAACTTTTATTTGAGATACTTTGTTTTCTCCGTCTATTAGATGGAAAGATATTCTCCCTGCATTTTTTACATCCGCAATAGCAGGATTGCTCACGATTCTAAAATAAGTTAATTCACCTTTTATTTTTAAATCACTACCTTGAACTGTTGGTGTTATTGACCCAGAAACAGTCGTTCCTGTGTAGGTAGTACTTTTTGCAGAGAAACGGATTAATCCTGATGTCTGAGTCGCTGAATTATTTCCCTGTCCTGTTCCTGTAGGTATAGAAAATGATTTTGAAGTTACCTCTGCACTAGTGTCACGAATTTTAAAACTATCTGGCTTTTTAGAAGGATCAACATCGGTGATAACACTGTTGAAATCTAATCTACCTGTTGCAGTTTTTGTAAAAATAATATTTTTTGTTGAAGTTTTTGTGCCTCCTGAATATATATCAGCTAAAATTTTATTATATTTATTAGTAGCAACAAAATCGTCTGTATATGTGATATTTCCAACTAATGCGATGGTTTTTTTACTAGCATCATACTCTGCTTTTGTAATAGAGAATGTTGTTTTTTTACCATCTGATCCTGTTATTACATCTGTTGCTCCAGATGATTGCGCAGTAGTTCTAGGTGCAACTGATGCATTTGAACTGCCTATTTCAATTTTACTGATACTTACTCCTACTGGAATTGTTTGTTTAAGAGTAAATTCCAATGGATAAGTATTTCCTGATTCAACAGCAGTACTTGGCAATGTAAATGTTTCTGCTGGTAGCTTAGTTCCGTTATAGGCAACAGGAGTCAATATTATTGTACCTCCAAGAGTTCCGGGGTTTGTACCTGTGAATTTAACTGATCCCTTTGCTTTGAGTTTTTGTAGATAAACATCTGGTAGAAAACTAAAAGTTAATCCATTTGTAGAAGTAGGATTTACTACACCACTGTTTGTAGGAACATTTATATTTGCAGTCCATGACGGCAATGTTGAAGTAACGGTAGCTATCAATTTACCATCACTCCCGTATTTCAAACTAACATATGAACTTTTTGAGTTAGTTGTTTTATCATAAAAATAAATAACATATTCATTCCCTGATGTTAATCCTGTCCATTGATAGCTCCAGGTAGATTGAGTATTGAAGAGAACATTTTGAGTTCCAAAAGGTGCAGACTCTTCAACCTTTTTCAATTCATTTTTCTTATAAATAACTGTTTGAAGTGAACCGTTTACTTTTGTTTTATTAGTAGGATCTGCAGGTAATTTATATAATAAAGGTACATTAAATTGAGCAAGGTCATTATTTGCACCTTTAATAAATACTGGATTACCAATAGTTACTGTATAGGCATTACTGTTTCCACCTTGTGCGGTTTGAGTTCCTGTCGCTGCTGTATTTGTTGTTCCGTCAGTTGTAGTTTGTGTTGTAGTAGTGCAAGTAACATCACCAACTTTTACACCTTTACTTGAGGTATAACTTGGAAGACAAAAATCAACAGAATCTTTTATAGTATTATCAATGAAAAGATCTGCAGTATATTTTCCTGGATCAAGAAAATCTCCCTGTGCTGATAACGAGCTGAGTAAATTAGAAAATAATTTCCCACCAGATATTGTGTTGAACTTTTCATTATCAATACTAAGTGGTGTTATATATTCAGTACTTCCTTGTTTTTTAAGTCTAACTTTGACATGTCCATTAATATAATTATCAACATCCATAACCGTCGTTGAGGAATTACCAAAAATACCCAACAAAACATTTACATCATATTTCCCGTTTAGTGTTTTATTTGTATCATTAGTAATATTTTTAATATCAAAATAAAAACTAGAAGATGTATTACTAAATGTGCCAGGGAAATTAAATATTGTTTTATAATAAGGGTCAGTTACTTGAAAATCTGCCTCAACAAAATGTACTAATACAGAACCAGAAACCACTATCGTAACGATAGTCATACAGATTCCTATATTCTTTTTAAGGTAATGTATAATTTTTTTCATATAAACAAATTAAAGTATTTTAAGTAATATATATTTACCAGCATCATCACCAAGTAATGCTGTCATCAATGTTGCAACTATTGTCCACGCTAACAACATTACTGCCAAACCGACTCCAATTCTCAATAACTGATTTTTATATTTCACCAGATCAGCAGGAATTTTTCTATGCAAAATCATTTGGACTCCGGTATACACACACATCAATACGGTGAGAGGTATTAATAGTACTAATAAAAATTGAATTACATTTCCAATTAATATTCCAAGATGTCCGAAGTTACAATTTTTATCTTTTGGATCATTTTGATCTGATAGTTTTCCACAAGGAACGAGAGTTGGTGCATCGGTTATCGGACCAGAATCGGCACCTGTAGGTTCACCTAAATCTGTTGGAAATGCATAATCAATAATTCCGCCTACCTGGTTTGGATCGAACGGAGCAACATCTCCAGATTTTGTTCCAGGTGTTGTAAATTGATTTACCTGTGTTGCATCAAAGTTTTTAGTACTTTCTCGAATTTGATAATAATATGTTGTTCCTGGAGCTAATTGTGATTGTACATAATTAAATGTTTTTGGCTCATCGCCTGCATACACTAATGATTGTGGAAATAGTGGCGGAGAAACTTTGAACATACTTCCTGCAGAATCTCCGATATATAAATCCAGTGCTACACGCATATTTAATGTTGTAGAGAAGGTTCCTTTGAAAACAGCACTGTATGGACCGCGTGCAGGATCAGCTATCGAAATAATCGTAGGTGGTTCGGATGAAGTAGTTGGTACAGGCAGTGTAATTATCAAAGCATTTTTCTGAGCATCGGGTGATTCTGTTGTTTCTCGTTTATCACTTGCTGGTGTAGTAAAAGAAAGAACCTCTGTTGCATCAAAACCTTTAGTTGTTTCCTTAATTTGGTAATAATATTTTGTTTCAGGATCAAGTCCGTTTTGAGTATAATCAATAACTGTTTCTTTATCAGAAATAACCAATGTTGCAGGAAATACTTGTCCTGTTTTTTTTAAATCTGAAGGATCTTTGCCGATATAAAAATCAAGCCCAACTTTCATATTTAGACGAGTAATGAAACTTCCCTTTAGTCTTGCGTTTACTTTACTGTTTGGTGCAGCAGTAATAGCCTTACCTGTTGGTTCGGATAAACTTAATACTAATGCACTTTTTTGATCAGCAACGGGTGCTGTAGTTTCTTTTCCGTCATTTGCAGCAGTTCCAGTGGTTGTAAAATAAACTCTTTGATAATTCAAAGTATTTGGTATATCTATTGGTTGAAAATAATATCTAGTACCTGGTTTCAGATCAGTAAATGTATAGCTAAATTTTTTAGTTTCACCCGATTTAATAAAATTATTAATATATAACACATCACGTTTATCGAGCAGTGTTGCAAGCATTCCAGAAGTCATACTGGAAGTAAATGAAGTATTTTTTTTAGCAGTCAATGAGAAATCAACCTTTGCAGACGTATCTCTGATTTCAATATCTGTTATTTTCAACTTACCAACGGAAACATCTGTGGTAATACCTTTTGTAGAAGCGTTTGATAAATCTGTATTCATTAGCTGAGCTACATCTCTTGGGTTGTTTATATCCTCTATTGCAGCAAAAGTAACTATTGGAGACAATAATCCTCCAAGAATGGTAAATAATGTTATCGCAGAAATAGTAAGGCGAATTAATTTTTTCATGTGAAAATTATACCATAAATCAATAAAAAAATGCCACTATTGGCATTTTAAATATCTACGGTATAGGAGAAACATCTGGTAATTTAACTTTTGCAGTTAAATCTCGAAATCCTGCAGAAATACTTTGAAGTGCACCACTGACTGTTTTTGTACCTGCATTAATCTGGTTAATAGAATTAACAAACAATCGATTAGTTTCTGGTGCATCTGGATCGAAAAATGCCTTACTAATAATCGCTGAATTATAGATGAGGGATTTATTTGCATCATCACGCGGTTTATCAGCCAATAGGTCTTTTCTGGCTGGTGCATAATAAGTCTCCGAAGTTCCCGTCAATAATAACGGTAATGTTTCTTTACTGGTTATCAAATTAACAACACCTACTGCCCCGTTTAGGTTTTTTGTAATTTTACTGACACCTATTGTATATACACGTCCATAATCTGTTTTGCGTGCAGTAGAACTAATTTGTGGAACCATTGCCATTGCAAAGTTTAGATTGGGATTTTTTTGCCGAATAGATTCATATTCTGTTGGGTATCCAAAATAAACACCTAATTTACCTGCCATAAAATACTCACGATCTTTTGGTAAAGATTGATTCCATGAATAAGTTGGGTCAGTAGGATTAGTAAAATTCGTATACCAAGAAAGAGTATTTACCAACACATCATTTTCACTGACCACAGGAATCCATTTTGTGTCTAAAAATTGAACAAGTGAATTTCCTCCTTGTAACATTTTTAATACAATTAAATCTTTTGGGTAAGAAACATTATTTGCAGTACCTAACGCTACTAGGGTTTGGTTTATTTTTCCTGCATCATCTTTTTGGGTAATGATTGGAACTTTCTGTGCAAGTTCATCCCATGTTTTTGGTGGCTCAACTAAAAAACTTGAAGAGAAAATATCACGATTCCAGTACATTACCATCGGATCAATAAACACTGGAAACGCTAGGATTCCTTGTTTAGTTAAAAAATCAGCTCCAATATCTGCAAACGTTGCTCGGAAATTACCTTCTGAATATGCTGTAAACGGTACCATATATAATCGATTAACGTTTTCAGCAACTTGCCCAGGCGCCATCATAAATACATCAGGCCCTTTTCCAGATGATAAAGCATCAACTAATTCTGCCTGCATGGTTTCTGGTTTTTTTTCTATATATGACAATTTTAATCCATCATATTTTTGTTGCAATCCATTAAATACACTGTTTACTTGGCCATACGGCAAAACACCCCAAACAACCACTGACCCTGTTGGTCCGGTAACCTTTTTACTGTCCCCTGGTAGTTTAATTTTTCCAGAGAAGAATAATACACCAATAATTATCCCTATCCCAAATACGACCAATACTACGGTCTGCACAATATCTGAATCTTTTTTCATACAATATAAAGTGGTTAATTAATTTTGAACTCGACCAATAGTAACACCAAAATAATAATCATCTGTACGCTGTGCAACTTCAGAAATCTCTTGATAAACAATACTGTCTGTATGTTTATCCAAAACAGTTTCTATTTCATGTTTATAATGCGTTGCATCAATAATAACAACTTTTCCGTCTTCTCGAGTAAATTCAACTAATTCTAATATTTTTTGCTCTAAACTTTCCTCTATAATAGATAGCATTCGAATTATCAACACTCTGTCACAAGAATCTTTTTTAACTGGAAATTCTGACAACTTATGGATATCACCCGTTATTGCATGGATATTGGTAATTCCAAATTCTGCAATATCATGATTTAATCGTTGAATAATTTCTGTGTGATTGTCTACCGCAATAACTTTTCCTTGCAGGCCAACAATCTCTGCAATTTGTTTTGACCAAAATCCTATACTTGATCCAATATCAAGAATAGTCATTCCGTGTCCAATACCCAAAAGAGGGATAATTTTTGTTGGCTGAATAATCATATGAAAAAGTATACCACAGAAAAGGCATGAAATAAAAAATCACCCGACTGTGTCAGGTGATTTCATTTAAATATCCAGACTATCATTTGGCATTTTTTTCTCCTCTTCCGGAGGAATATCATCTTTTATAAAAAAAGATATAAACATTAATATGCAAAAAAATATAAATGAAATTGCCATCAATATCTGAAACATGTGCTTTACATCAATAGTACATCTTTCCATTTTGTTTATTTTAATTATGTAAATTACTGTTTTTATAAGTATAAATAAATTATATTGTCTATGCAAACAAAAAAAGACCAACATTTCTGTTGGTCTTTATATCTTTTTCGTACCTAAAATTTTATTTTTGGTGCTTTTTCAGATCCAGGTTCGGCTTTGAATGGTTCATGAGGATTGAACTTAAAAATCATTGCAGTAATATTGGTCGGGAATGACCGTATCTGGGTGTTATAATCCTGTACGGTTTGATTATAATCCCTCCTGGCAATATTAATCCGATTTTCAGTCCTCTCAAGTTCATTTATTAATTCACCAAATTGAGCATTAGATTTTAAATCCGGGTATTTTTCTACCACGACCATTAGTCGAGATAATGCTCCGCTTAGTTGACTTTGAGCTGCCTGGAATTTTGCCATATTTTCAGGCGTTAAATCTTTTGCATCTAATTGAATCGAACTTGCTTTTGAGCGAGCTTCTATAACCTCAGTCAGGGTTTCTTTTTCAAACTTGGCTTCACCTTTTACAGTTTCAACCAAATTGGTAATCAGATCTGTTCTGCGTTGATATGATGCTTCCACATCTGCCCACGCTTTCTTTACTGTTTCATCATTTGAAATGATACTGTTATAGGAACAGCTCTGGAAAAACAACGTACTTGTTAAAAGTACCACTAAATACAATAATCTTTTTTTCATTTTCTTGTTTTTTATTTTTAAATTTAATCGATTCTAGCATATCTTATTAACTATGTCAATGTTTTGTGTATATCAAAAAAACCAATAATATTATTGGTTTTTTTGATTCAATTACATTACAACTTGTATCACATTTCTCGAACTCTTTTGTTTCGTCTTTGATTTCTTTGAGACCTATAATGTGCATGTACATGTTCACACTATCAGGTTTTGGCCATATCATAACGGTATACGGCGCCGTGTTCCTATTAAAGTTCTGAGAACAATCACTCTATTTATCATAATCTCAAGGATAAGTATAAATAATCGACAATCAAATGCAATAACTGCATCGGTTTTCAATTGAATTAATCCACGAGCAGCTTCCGCTACCCGTGCCTTGTTACGACTTAGTCCCTGTCACCAAGTTTGCCTTCGGCCACGCAATGCGCAGACTTCGGGCACCCCCAGCTCCCTTGACTTGACGGGCGGTGAGTACAAGACTCGAGAACGTATTCACCGCAGTATAGCTGACCTGCGATTACTAGTGATTCCAACTTCATGAAGTCGAGTTGCAGACTTCAATCCGAACTGGGGCCGCCTTTAAGGATTAGCTCCGCCTCGCGGCATTGCAACCCATTGTAACGGCCATTGTATTACGTGTGTAGCCCAAGGTATCAAGGGACATGCTGATTTGGCGTCATCCTCTCCTTCCTCCCCCCTCTCTATTTACGAATTACAAGATCTTCTGGACACAATGGAATACACAAAATAATAAATAAATTTAAAAAATTGAGTATTCCATTGTGTCCATAAAATGCAAGCATCTCATAAACACAGAGGGGGCAGTCTCGTGTGACAAATAAAACACACGACGAGGGTTTCGTTCGTTACCCCACTTAAGGGAACAATTCAAACCACGAACTGACGACAACCATGCATCACCTGTCTAGCCGTCCGAAGACGATACACGTTTCTGCGTATCTTCGTCTAGATTTCTAACCTTGGTAAGGTTCTTCGTTTATCATCGAATTAAACCACATAATCC
>CALDKO010000029.1 GCA_937898165.1 uncultured bacterium
AAGTCGGATTCATTGCACAGGATCTGCAACAATATTTTCCAGAACTAGTTTCTGTAGGACAGGGTGGATACCTGCAAGTTAATTACGCGCAAATGACACCAATATTAGTTGAGGCAATTCGTGAAATGAACCTAAAGATTACAGCTATTAACGATAGTGAAATTGAAAATTCATGGCGAGATGCATTGATTGCGTGGTTTGGGAATGTAGGAAATGGAATTACGGAGTTATTTGTAGGACGCGTTCGAACTCATGAATTATGTTTGGATGACGTATGTGTTACGAAAGACCAGCTGCAGCAATTATTGCAAAACAGTCAGCAAACAATCGTTCCGTCGTCTTCCGGTAATCCACCAACGGATCCAGATCCAGAAATTACACCAGACGATACAGTACCATCAGATTCAGATCCGATCGAAAATCCTGATGACTCAGGTGATTCTAATTCGGACACACCAGCTGATGATGTTCCAACAGAATAATTTTAAAAAAATAAAAAACCATAGCATGGTTTTTTATTTTAGAGTATACTATTAGGTATATGTCATGGCTCTCTTCTTCATCTGATCATACAACCAAAACAATTTGGCGTATTGATGGTACAGGTGTTTCAGTAATGGTGTTGAATGATAAAAATAACAATATTGTTTATTACGAATTTCAACCGATTACTTTTTTTGCAGTCGATACTCGTCATCGTTATGATCAATTAATGCACCACATTGAGTTATCTGTTATTCGTATGGCACAAAATTTGATTTCTTTTTTAAAAAAACCTGCAAATAATGTAATGGTTATTTTAGGTGAGCCGTGGACACACAGTGTGCGCCGACATGTTGTCTATAAACGAAAAACCCCGTTTACATTAACACGTGCTTTTATTGATGATCTTGTTGATCGTGATATGAAACGAATTGCTCAGGAATATAAACGTCATCACGGAACAGTGTTTGAACTTTTACCGCCAACCTATCATGAATTACAAATTGCGGGTCATCCAGCTCATAATGCATTTGGAAAAGTAGTAAATGATATTCGACTTACCTATACCACTGGATTTTCTGATCCGGGGATGACCGCTTTATTAAAGGTGCTGATTCATGAAAAAACAAAAGTAAGAATGGTTAATATTCATTTTGATCAATACCAAAATTACATTATGCGTTTCTGGAAACGTGTTTCATTGCCCAGCGGTATTATTGTTGATGCTTCAGGTTTTGTAACTGATATGTATATTTTCCAAAATAATGAATTGGTTCAAACAGGAACACTACCAACTGGTTTATCTGAAATACGACAACAATTAGCGTATCATTTGGGGATATATCCAACAGAACTTACATCACTACTTTCGTTGTATCAGAAAAAAATGTTAGATGAAAAAACAACGATAAAAATTAATAATGAATTACAGAAAATGTATTATGTTTGGGAACGGGATTTCC
>CALDKO010000030.1 GCA_937898165.1 uncultured bacterium
GTTTTCAAAGACAGAACATGAAGGAAAAGAGATTATTATTATAGAACACAACTAACTTTTTACTAATCATATCAACCCTGTACACTCCCCCGAACATTGTTCGGAAGAGAAACAGGGTTGTTTTTTTATTCCCCAGTTTTTTCTTCGGTTACCTCTTCTGCTGCTGGTTCAGATTCCGGTGCTGCATTACCTGCAGCATTTTTTTCTTGCTCAGCTTTTTGAATCACTTCGTAAATTTTCATCAGTTCATTTGAAAGATTCATAGTTGCAGTATCTATTGCAGCTGCATCATCTTTATCTTTCACATCTTTAAGTGCGGTGATTTTTTCCTCGATAGCAGTTTTTGTTTCTGCGGGAACTTTATCAGCATATTCACGCATTGATTTTTCTGCGCTAAATATTGCAGTTTCCGCTTCGTTTCGTTTATCTACTAATTCTTTTTTAGCTTTATCTTCGTCTGCAAATTTCTCTGCGTCTTCCTGCATTTTCTTGATATCTGCATCTGATAATCCTCCACCTGATTGGATAGTGATACTGGCTTCCTTGTTAGTTGCCTTATCAGTTGCTTTTACATTTAGGATTCCGTTTGCATCAATATCAAATGTTACCTCGATCTGTGGAATTCCACGTGGAGCTGGTGCAATATCACCCAGTACGAATCGTCCCAGAGATTTATTATCAGATGTCATTGGTCGTTCACCCTGAACGATATGAATATCTACTGATGTTTGGTTATCTGATGCGGTACTAAACACTTGAGATTTTGATGTTGGAATAGTTGTGTTTCGCTCAATCAATTTTGTCGCAACTCCTCCCATTGTTTCAATTCCAAGTGACAATGGAATCACATCCAATAGAAGTACATCCTTCACATCACCCTGTAATACTCCAGCCTGAACTGCAGCACCTAATGCTACTACTTCGTCCGGGTTGATTGTTCGGTTTGGTTCTTTTCCGAATAATTTCTTTACTTCTTCGACAATCTTTGGCATTCGAGTTTGACCTCCTACCATGATGATTTCGTCGATTTCTGACATTGAAAATGGAGATGCTGCGACTGCGCGTTTTGTAATTTCGATAGATTTATCGATAAATGGTGCAGCTAATTCCTCGAGTTTACTTCGAGACATTTTCATCATGAGGTGCTGTGGCACGCCGTCGTTCTGTGCGATGAATGGAATGTTGATTTCAGTTTCTGTTGTTGTTGAAAGTTCATGCTTTGCTTTTTCAGCTGATTCTTTTAATCGTTGCAGTGCCAACACATCCTTTGTAACATCCAATCCTGATTCCTTTTTGAATTCATCACCAATCCATTTTACAATTTCACGATCGATATCTTCACCTCCCATGTGCGCGTCTCCATCGGTAGATTTTACCTCTACCAAGTCCGCTCCAACCTCGAGAACTGAAATATCGAATGTTCCACCTCCGAAATCGTATACTGCAATTTTCTGATCTTTTTTAGAATTGAATCCGTATGCAAGTGCAGCTGCAGTCGGTTCGTTAATAATTCGCATTACCTCGAGTCCCGCAATTTTACCTGCATTCACTGTCGCCTGTCGCTGAGAGTCGTCGAAATACGCAGGTACCGTAATAACCGCCTGGGTAATTTTTTCTCCCAATTTCGCCTCTACATCGGCTTTGATTTTACTCAACACCATTGCAGAAATTTCCTCGGGACTTTTTTCTTCGTTTCCGAATTTTACCATCACACGATCGTCTGATCCCTTTGTGATTTTAAACGGTGAATGTGCGATGTCTTTTGTTACTACCTCGTCACTAAAATGGTGACCCATGTAGCGTTTAATTCCGTAAATAGTATTTTCCGGGTTGGTAACCGCCTGACGTTTCGCCAGAGCTCCGACCATTCGGTCACCGTTTTTTGCAAGGGCTACGATTGATGGAGTCGTTCGCGCACCCTCTGTGTTTTCAATAATTTTTGGTTGACCACCCTCGATGATTGCTACCGCCGAGTTTGTGGTTCCTAAATCGATTCCAATGATTTTTGACATATAGTTTTTAAGTTTGACAGTTATCTAATAATTTAGTAATGTAAAATCAAGTTTGTTAATTTAAATTTATTATTATGAATTTTGAAAGACTTTTCAAAGCAATTATAACGTTAGTTATAACTATTGGTCTTGTATATTATACAACTACAATATCTTATGATTCTGATGATGTTTTATCAACTTCAAATTATAACGATACTGTCGGACCCTTAATTTTTATTGCTCTTATTTCAGGAATTTATAGTTTAATTCAATTTTATAAATTCTTTACAAATAAATAATCTTTTCCCAGAAATCTTATAGATTAATATTCTATAAGATTTTTTATTTACAAATTTAATATTTAACAAGATGTTCGCGGTCGCGAAATACTTGTACAATGTCTATTATATGCTATCCTTTTTGTATGTCAAGAAATAACGACTACTCAAAAAAAATATTGAAAATACTAGCCGAAAATAAAGCGGTTTCTTTTCCTGACCTGTCCGATAGACTGATAAAAGACACTGCCGAAACGGCTGAAAATGACCCAAAAAAGGCGCAATATGCCCTGAATCGGTCATTGCGCGGTTTGCATGAATCAGGCCTTGTAGAGCGTCATTTTTCAGGTCAGAACGACTATGCACGGCTGACCCGGGCTGGTAAACGAAAGGCTGTCAGTATTCAATTGGAATCAGATTCTACCCTGGTTCCCAACTGGGACGGCCAATGGCGCATCATACTCCTCGATCTGCCAGAATCTCGGAAATCCGAACGCGAGGCATTGCGGTATTTATTAAAAAAAGCTGGATTTGAATTGCTTAAAAACTCGGCATGGATTTCACCATTTCCCTACGAACACCTGTTCATGAATATAAAAAAAGATTTGGAACTGACGACC
>CALDKO010000031.1 GCA_937898165.1 uncultured bacterium
AACCTGGAGATACTAATTGGGTAGCACTTTCCGATAGAAGTATCAGTGAAAATTTATTATTTCTGAATCCAGAAATTCAGAATATAGATTTTGAAAAATTAGAACCTATAACTTTTTGGGAAGATGACTGGATTGATAAATCACGTGCCGAAGTTATGAAGGAGGTTATTTCGAAATACAGTGAACGCATGTTTTTTCCAGGTATTGAATATATGACCTGGTGTGCTGAAAATCCTGACAAAGTTCCAGATGCGTTAAAGCAAGACGTTAATTATATATTTTTAGGTTCTTTGTTTTCAGTAGAAGAAAACTATTACCAAGTACCTGTATTAAAATATTACGCCGATGAAGCTGTTTTTGAATGTATGGCCGGCGCTCCTGTAACAAGAGGTATTCTAAAAGATGTCTATCAAGTTGTTGCTTTTGCAAAAAAGTAATAGGTATTTCCCTTAAATACACCCTAAAAAGACAGTGATGGTCCCTATTATTACCAAATGGAATCATTATTCACTAAAAATAGTACGCAAAACACCTTGATTTTTTATAAGAATCAAGGTGTTTTCTCTTGACCAGTAACGTAACTTCTGCTATTATGGGGTCCGTCCTGGTTCTTGTGTCGTACAAGAATTTTGGGCAGTAGAATGTGATCCATATGACGATTCGTGCTGAAAAATAATACATGGATTCTGAATCAAATTCAGAATTCCAATGAATTTTTCCTCACAAATTATTATATGTGATATCTCTCTGTTTTTATAAAAATAGTTTTTAAACATACATACATTATGGCAAAAACATCAGTCATTGCACGAAATCAAAAGCGTGCACGACTTATCACAAAGTTTGCTGCAAAGCGAGCAGAACTAAAAGCAAAAGGTGATTGGGATGCTCTACAGGCATTACCAAAAAACTCTTCTCCAGTTCGATACAAAAATCGATGTGGAATTACTGGTCGACCAAAAGGATATTTACGAGACTTTGGATTGTCACGTATTAAATTCCGAGAATTAGCTAACGAAGGAAAAGTTCCAGGTGTACGAAAGTCATCTTGGTAATTCCTAATACTATATATGGATAGAATTTCAAACTTATTGATTGCTCTGAAAAACGGAGGAAATGCAAAACGTCCAACAGCGACTGTTCCATTTTCAAAATTACAGGCATCGATCGCAAAAGTATTGTTTGACGCAGGTTATATTGCTTCATACAGTAAAAAAGCACAAAACGGTCATGATGTACTGGAGCTTGGTATTGCATACGTGCAGGACAAGCCTCGTATTCATGATGTAAAACGAATTTCAAAACCTTCTCGACGTTTATACGCAGGAGCACACCAAATTCGTACAGTAAAAAGTGGTCATGGGATTTTGGTACTGTCGACACCAAAAGGAATTTTAACAGGAGATCAAGCAAAAAGTGAACACGTAGGTGGAGAAACACTTTTTGAAATCTGGTAATTATATGTCACGACTCGCAAAAAAACCAATTGAAATACCGGCTGGAGTGACTGCCACTCTTGATCACCGAACACTTACTGTTACTGGTCCAAAAGGAACATTAACTCGTGAGTTTCGCCCAGAAATTTCTATTGTTGTAGAAGGTGCAGAAATATTAGTTACTCTAAAAGGTGATGACGTATTTGCACGAAGTCTCCTTGGAACATATGCATCACATATTAAAAATATGATTGCAGGTGTAACTACAGGATACGAGAAAAAATTAATTCTCGAAGGAGTAGGATTTAAATCAGCAGTAGCAGGAAACACTTTGGATCTAGCGCTTGGATTTTCACATCCAGTTAAATTAGAAATTCCAACAGGACTTACTATTACTGCAGAAAAAAACGTTATTAGTATTTCAGGAATTGATAAAGAACAAGTCGGTCAATTTTCTGCATACGTGCGATCACTCAAAAAACCTGAACCTTACAAAGGTAAAGGATTCCGTTATGATGACGAAGTGATTCGACGCAAGCAAGGTAAAAAATCTGCTTAACCTCATTTTCAAAGCTTCAAAAGATTTCATCTGTCTTGGCTGCAGGATCGTTTCACTACGTCCTCGCCTGTGCCATCTAAAATCTTTTTACGCTTTTCAAATATATGAAAACAATCAACAATTACAACCTTGCAAAGCGACAGCGTTTGCATAAAAAAATCCGAACTCGCGTTATTGGATCTGAATCACGACCTCGTTTGTCAGTATTCCGATCAAATAAATTTATTTACGCTCAAATCATTGATGATGCAACAGGAAAAACTCTTGTAGCAGTTAACGATATGAAAGATGCGAAAGGAAACAAAGTTGACCGCGCTAAAACCGTTGGTGAACAAATTGCAGAACTTGCAAAAAAATCAGGTATTACAGCAGTAGTATTTGATCGTGGAGGATTTCGTTATACTGGTCGAATTGCAGCGCTTGCAGATGCAGCCCGAGGAAAGGGTCTTGAATTCTAATCATTTATATTTATATGGAAGATACAAAAACAACAACTACAACCGCTGACAATTCAACACCAGCAACAACAGCGCCAGCAAAAACATTTACACCTCGCACAGGGGCACGCACAGGCGGAGCACCTCGCACAGGTGGATTTACTCGAAAACCAGCCGATGGTTCATCACCACGCCCAGGAGGATTTGGTGCTCGACGTCCAGGAGGACGAACAGGTGGACGACCTGATCGTGCTGAACGACCAAAGCCAGAATTCGATCAAAAAATGCTTGAAATCCGACGTGTAACTCGTGTAGTTGCCGGAGGACGACGTTTCTCTTTCTCTGTAACATTGGTTGCAGGTGATAAAAAAGGACGCGTAGGTGTTGGAATCGGTAAAGCTACTGATACAACTCTTGCGATCAACAAAGCATTCAACGATGCGAAACGAAACATGATCAAAATTAAAACTACTGAAACTGGATCAATTCCACATGAGGTAACTGCAAAATACAATTCAGGACGAGTATTTCTTATGCCAAACAAATCACGAGGAGTGGTAGTTGGATCTGCAATGCGAACTGTAATTGAATTCGCAGGAATTACTGATGTAACCGGTCGTGTTACTTCTGGATCAAAAAACAAACTTAACATTGCGCGCGCAACGATAAAAGCATTGACTGAATTTGCAATGCCAAAAGCTGCTCGTACTGAATAATATGTTACATACATTAAAACGAGACAATCCAAACAAAAAACAAAAACGTGTTGGACGTGGTCAATCATCTGGAAAAGGTAAAACTGCAGGACGTGGAACAAAAGGACAAAAAGCTCGAGGTAACACAAAAATGCGTCCAGCATTGCGTGATATCATCAAGAAAATTCCTAAAAAACGTGGATTCGGTAAAAACCGAGCACGCGGAACCTATGTTAAACCGGAATTTGGAATTATAAACGTTAGTCAATTGGCAGCTATGACTGCAGTAACTCCTGAAACATTGGTGACTGCTGGATTGGTTTCACCTCGACTCGCGAAAAATGGTGTTAAAATTTTAGGAACAGGAACTCTTTCAGCAAAGGTTACTGTTTCGAATTGTCAGGTTTCAGCTATTGCAAAAGAAAAGATTCTTGCAGCAGGTGGAACAGTGGCGTAATTAATCCAACATGCGTGTTTCTGATGCATTCCGACTCTCTTGAACATTATTCATAGTACCGGTATACTGTCAGTCACGCATGTTCGCGTATATTTATGTTAGATACATTTTTCAAAAAAGTTAAAATCATTTTTACTGATCGAGTTATTTTATCTCGCATTGGTTTCGTGTTGTTGATGTTTATCGTGTTTCGATTTTTAGGAACTATTCCATTACCTGGAATTGATACTGTAAAATTGACTCAATTTTTATCTAACAACCAATTCTTTGCATTCCTTAGTTTGTTTTCTGGAGGAGGGTTAACTCAATTGTCACTTGTGGCACTCGGGGTTGCACCGTTCATTACCTCATCGATTATTATGCAATTGTTGACCGTACTTGTTCCAAGTATCAAACAAATGTATCACGAAGAAGGTGAAGCTGGACGAAAAAAATTCAATCAATATTCACGATTTTTGGCAGTAGGTATGGCAATTGTTCAAGGAATTGGATTAATTGCATTATTGTCATCTCAGGGAGTATTGATCTTGCCAACCATTTTTTCAGAAGTATTGTTCGTTGCAACAGTGGTTGCCGGTTCAGTACTCGTTATGTGGATTGGTGAATTAATTTCAGAATTTGGAATTGGAAATGGAATTTCTATGATCGTGTTTGCAGGTATCGTATCACGATTACCAGCAGATTTTTCTAAAGGAGCATTTACCTATGATGCATCACAACTACCGTTGTATATTGCAATCTTGGCAATTTTATTCCTTATGATTTTTGTCTCAGTTATTATTACTGAAGCTGAACGGCCAATTCCGGTTCATTATGCAAAACAAGTTCGTTCAGGTTACCAAACAGGTGGAACAGATACATATATTCCTTTGCGTATTGCACAGGCTGGTGTTATGCCAATTATCTTTGCAGGTTCAATTTTACAAATTCCACAAATTTTGGCGATGTTTTTCCTAAAATCAGCTAATACAAGTTTAGTTGCATGGGGGACTCGATTTAAAGATTTTAACTCATCAAACCTTTGGTATATCATTTTGTATTTCGTATTGATTTTCTTCTTTACGTATTTCTACACAGCGGTAACTTTTGATGCAGAGGCAATGTCAAACAACCTACAAAAAAATGGAGCATTCGTTCCAGGTATTCGTCCGGGCGTTCCAACAGCAGATTATGTTGCGACCATATTGTCACGAACAACATTTTTTGGAGCGGTATTCTTTTCAGTAATCGCAGTTATGCCATTCATTCTTCAACGAATGACAGGAAACTCATTATTTGCAATTGGAGGTACAGCAATTTTAATTGCCGTATCTGTATGTACTGATTTAATTAAAAAATTGTCAGCACAGGCTTCAATGCGGGAATACTAATTCATCAAAAAAACTATCTAAACGGGTAGTTTTTTTTGATTTATATTTTTTATATGGTAATATCTGGTTATGTCAACAGTATATTTATTATATGGAAAATCTGGGTGTGGAAAAGGAACTCAGGCGCAATTATTAAAAGATCGTTTAGAATCACAGGGACGAAAGGCAATTTACGTGGAGACCGGAAAATTATTCCGTGCATTTACAGAATCTGATACAGGATTCATGGC
>CALDKO010000032.1 GCA_937898165.1 uncultured bacterium
TGTTTACTTTCACTTACGGTGTGAGCAGCCAACTCATCCTCAATTTGCTTATATTCTTCTTTTAATTTTTCATAAGTACTATTAATTTTTTTAATAAATCTTTATTCTTATGTAAATCACATAATAAATAATTATATTTATTAGCTTCAATATGAACAAAACCATTATCAATATAATCTATAGTAATTCTTGTTATTATATTTAACATATTTTCATTTTTTTGATTTCAATTCTTGAATCCTATTAATAATTATTTGTCTTGCTTTTGGAGATAAACCGCCAATTTTTTTTGATAGAACAGTTAATTCTTCTATTAATTCATTTTCCTCATCTTCATTATCGTCATAGATTTCTTCCTGAATTTCTTCAATATTTTCAACTATTTCTTCTACATCTTCTTGTAAATGAACTATATTTTCATTATTTAAATTCAAAGACATTTGAATAAATATAGACAGATAGATTGCTTCTAGTGATACAATTGTAGTTAGTACCAACAATACTCGATCAAAAGGTATACCTAAAATCGCAAGTACGAATGCGCTGACGAATAGTACAGTATGCACAATTAATGATTGGATGGATCCAACCCAACGTGTTGCACGGATGGAAATTTTCTCGAGTGGTGAGAGTTGCATAAATATTTTATAGCATGAAATGGTAATGTTGGCAAAATTGTATTTTCCCCTCCATTATGTAGAGGATGGTTAGGGTGGGGTACTGTATTATTTATAAATTCATTTTCTACCTCACCCCTCTCCCGCTCCAGGAGGGGGGGGAATACAAAGCGACAAATAAAAACTTTAGTGTTATACTTTAATATATGACATCACAACAACCACGAGAATTTATTACGTATTTGGGTTACACGATTAGTTATTTAGTCGTGGCGATTTCGTTTATTATTTTCTCGTTTTCATTTACCAATATTTTGTTTCCGGAAATAGGTGGCTATTCTTCACTTGGATATCAATCTGTATTTGGATCGCTCGGTGTATTTACTACGGCAGTATTAGTTTTCTTAATAATGGTTTGGGTAGTGCTTAGATTAGTACAAGAGAAAAAAACTCATCCAGAAAGTAAGCCTCGATTATGGATTTTGCAATTGGGAATGTTTGCTGGGTTTGTAGTGCTGGCTATTACGCTTGCGGTTCTCATTAGGTATTTTTTCTCGGGTGAAATTACTGCACGGTTTTTGATTAAAACTATAATCGTTTTAATCGTTGGAATTGATGCAGTGTTGTTTTTCCGTCATGAATCGGGAAAGACAGTTGATACTCCAAAATGGATTTCTCTTGGTGCAAGTATTGGAGCAGTGATTGTTATGATCGCAGGAATTATTACAACATTTGCGTACCTGGGAACACCGAACATTTCTCGTGCAATCCGTAATGATCAAACACGTATCAATGATGTTCAAATATTGCAATCAACGATTACGAATTGGTATCAATCACATGGTGAATTACCAACAGATTTGGCGACATTAAAAAAACAAGATTATTACCAAGAACCTCGCGATCCAGAATATTTAAAAGGAAAGGTGTATACGTATCAAGTGATCGATGTTAAAAAATTACAGTATCAACTGTGTGCAGATTTTGCACTTGCTTCTGATAACAAATTTGTCATCCGTAAGGACCGCGCAGAATTTGCAAATGGACGCAGTACTGCACCAATGCCAGTTGTGTATTATGATGAAACGAAATCCGGCGCAGTTTCTGAAACAAATTTGGAAAATCAATGGGATCATGGTGCAAGGAAACATTGTTTTGATCGAACGATTGATATAAAAATGTATCCAGTTTATATTAATAATAATGAAATGAAACGATAAAAACTTGCATAATGCAGGTTTTTAATAAAACAGGCTATCAATTAGAGACAGAATTTCATTTATTGGTGAATTTGAATAATCTACCGTGTGTAGGTTATTTTTTTATTAACTATTTACATATTTATATTTGTGTGTTAGTATAAATAAAAAAATTATGAAGACAATACAAGTTGATAATATCCAGCATACAAGTTTGTTCGGATCAAAGATTTTTTTATGGGATTTGGAAAAATATAACAAAGGACCTCATTTTATTGGGTTGAAAGATGCTGTGAAATCTCCGAATGAATATGTATTTTTGCGACATTCGGATGATTTAAATTTCCATGTTTTTACTTTTTCAAGTTTTATAAAACAAGAAAATAAAGTGGTCTTGTTACCAAGATCCTGTTCAGACGAATTAAGAAAACAAAAAATTATCCCAATGTTGCATTATTTAGATCGTTTAGAAAAAGAAATAGATGAAATGGACGCAGAAAAAAATATTAAACTGGGTAGAATTCAATTACTCAGAATTATGGTGAAAAATTAATGTTTTTAAACTCTCGATATTTTCGAGGGTTTTTGTTATACTAACTATGTTATGAAAAAATCAATTATTTCAGCATTGTTTATTAGCTTGTTCGTATTATTAGGTTCTGCGCACAGTGCATCAGCACTCGCAAATCCTGTGTCAGTAAAATGTATCGAGGATGGAGGTACTTCTTTGCCTGTGAATACTTTATCAGGTACGTATAGTAATTGTACATTTCCAGATGGATCTGTTTGCGAGGAATGGGCATATTTTAATGGGACATGTACACCTAAAAAAGTAGATTCTATGAGTGAACTTCCCGAAGCTTGTGTTGCCGCATTTGATGGATGTAATTCCTGTTCTCGAACCTCTGGTGGACAATGGATGTGTACCAAGATGGCATGTATGAATGAGCCGGCAACACCAGCTACATATTGCAAGAAATTTCAAACTATAAATTCTGACCCTATAGCTTGCCCTGCAAATTATGCACCAGTGTGTGGAGATATCAGTGATCGTGTACGTTGTATTAAAGCTCCGTGTATCGCCGAAAGAACATATAGTAACGAATGCATGATGAACGCAGATGGTGCAAAAAAGGTTTCAGATGGTGAATGTAAATCAATTTCAACAAAACCATCATTTTGCAATACTTCTTATATCAAACTGTTTCGTGGGTCACGAGGGACTTTAGTACGAGAATTACAGCAATTTTTATCTGATCAAGGATATAATCCTGGAACCATTGATAGTATTTTTGGAAGAAGAGTTGCGGAATCAGTAAAATCGTTTCAAAAATCCTATGGACTGGGCGTTGATGGAATTTTTGGAAAGGAATCTAAAGCAAAAGTGTGTGCAATGTTTTAATTTTTTAAACCCTCGATTTTTCGAGGGTTTTTTGTTATAGTGCGAACAATATGAAAAATTACGATCATAAAGATATTGAACAGAAGTGGCAAAAAACCTGGGATGAACAGGGGATTTATAAAACAGAAAATAATGTTCCAGGAAAGGAAAATTACTTTGCATTGGTAGAATTTTCATATCCATCAGGAAATTTACATGTTGGACACTGGTATGCTTTTTCTGTGCCTGATATTTTTGCACGATATAAAAGAATGAAAGGGTTCAATGTACTGTATCCGATGGGGTTTGATGCATTTGGACTACCTGCAGAAAATGCAGCTATTAAACTTGGTGCTGACCCAAAAGTTTTAACCTATGAACAGATGGATGTAATGCGGGGACAATTGCGCAGTATGGGTGCAATGTTTGATTGGTCTCGGGAAATTGTTTCGTGTGATCCGGAATATTATAAATGGACGCAATGGATGTTCAATCAGTTTTTGAAAAATGATCTGGTATATCGCGCTGTTACGTCAGTGAACTGGTGTCCAAAGGATCAGACTGTTCTTGCGAATGAGCAGGTTACAGATGGCAAATGCGAACGATGCGGAAGCGAGGTTGTTCAGCGTAACCAGGAACAATGGATGCTTCGCATTACAAAATATGCTGACCGATTAATTGATGATCTTGAAGGATTAAATTGGCCACATGCAATCAAGGAATCTCAGAAAAATTGGATTGGGCGAAGTGAAGGAAGTGAAATTACATTTAAACTTTCAACCGATCATGAAATAAAAGTATTCACCACACGTGCGGATACATTATTCGGCGTGACGTATGTCGTACTTGCTCCAGAACATTCACTGGTTCAGGAATTAAAATCAAGTGTTGAAAATTGGGATGAGGTACAAAAATATATTTCTGATACCAAGAAAAAATCAGAGCTTGATCGTCAGCAGTCAAAAGAAAAAACAGGGGTACAGTTGAAGGGAATTTTTGCAACTAATCCTGCAAACAATGAGCAAGTTCCAGTTTGGGTCGCAGACTATGTGTTAGTAGGATATGGAACAGGAGCAGTAATGGCAGTTCCTCAACACGATGAGCGCGATAATGAATTTGCACGGGCATATAAACTTCCAATTATAGATCGGCCACTAGTTGATAAAATAGAAATTACAAAAAAAGTTGGAGGAAAATTAATAAACACCTACCGACTTCGCGACTGGGGAATTTCACGACAACGATATTGGGGAACACCTATTCCAATTGTTTACGATCCGGAAGGGAATGCTCATCCGGTTCCAGATGAACACTTGCCATGGGTATTACCGACTGATGTTGATCATACACCAGATGGAACAGCACCATTGGCACGTAGTCAGGAATTGATCGAGCGAACTGAAAAGATATTTGGGAAAGGATGGCGGCCAGAGGTTGAAACAATGGATACATTCGTAGATTCGTCATGGTATTTCTATCGATATTTAGATTCGAAAAATTCTGAAACATTTGCAAGCGAGAAATCTCGCGACGCATGGATGCCGATTGATTTATATATGGGTGGTGCAGAGCATACAACGATGCACTTGTTATATTCACGATTCTGGGTAAAGGCATTGTACGATCTTGGATTAGTTAAGGAAAACGAATCATATACGATTCGTCGCAACCGCGGATTGATTCTTGGTCCAGATGGAAATAAAATGTCAAAATCAAAAGGAAATGTTATTAATCCGGATGAAATTGTAGAATTACTGGGCGCAGACACAGTACGATTATATCTAGCATTCATGGGGCCATATGGTGTAACAACGAACTATCCATGGGACCCAAATGGAGTAGTCGGCGTGCGACGATTCCTGGAACGTGTCTGGAAAGCAAAAGAAAAAATTAGCGATGCAAATAATGAAGAGTCAGATCTGGTTCATAAAACAATCAAAGGAATTGGAGAAGATATTGAGGAATATAAATTCAACACTGCTATTTCAAAGATGATGGTGTTGGTAAATCATTGGGATAAACAGGAGTCTATTTCAAAAACAGAGTATATATTATTACTTCAGCTCCTTGCACCATTTGCGCCGCATATGGCAGAAGAATTATGGAGTGATCTTGGAAATTCAGAAAGTGTCCATACTACATCATGGCCAGTATTTGATACTGAAAAAGTAATTGATGATATGGTGACATTAGGTATCCAGATTAATGGAAAAGTGCGAGCAGAAATTACTATACAGAAAGATGCAGTAGTGGAAGATGTAAAAAATGCAGTAGTGGAAATTTCAGAAATTCAAAGGTGGGTTGATGGAAAAGAAATCAAAAAATTCATCTATATACCCGGAAAAATTATTAGTATTGTTATTTAAATAATACTCTCGACAAACTATCCATACTATGTTG
>CALDKO010000033.1 GCA_937898165.1 uncultured bacterium
GGCATACGAGATAACGTGATGTGACTGGATTCAGACGTGTGCTCTTCCGATCTAGATTGAAATAATTAAACAATTAGATATTTGGTAATAAACCAAAAAAATCCACTCAATATTGAGTGGATTTTGTTTTATGCTGCCAATTGACTTTGAACTTCAGCTATCTTTTTATCAAGATCATCACAATGACTGCATGAACCTTGAAAAAAGATAACTGGTGTTTTTTTCTCTGCCATATCTTTTATCTGTTCTGCCAACCCTTTCAAGCATTTTGCCTTTTCTCTAAAAAAACCAGCTAATTGTTCTGCTAATTCTATTTTTTTATTGATATCCATTTGTTTTGATTTTATTTTACAATACACCTAAAATAAAATATGTCAATGGTATTTCAAATTACAAAAATAGGTTTCTGTATAGACACACAACTGTTACTGGCCCAACGCCACCTGGAACTGGTGTTATATGTGAAGCTTTGTCAGCACATTCTGGGTCTATATCACCTGCTAACTTTCCAGATTGTTCACTGGTTCCTGCATCAATCAATATCACACCGTCCTTTACCATATCAGGCTTGATCATGTGAGGAATTCCAACTCCTGAAATAATAATATCTGCGTTTAATATTTTTTCAGATCGTTCATCTGGATTTGTATCTTTATCGACGATTGAAAATGAAGTATGTTCACGTGAAAATAACATTCCAATTGGCTCACCTACCAATTTTCCATTTCCAACTAATACAATATTTTTATCGATAATTGAAATGTTTGTAGATTTTAAGATTTCATATACTGCAGCTGCCACGGGCGGAATCATGTTTAAAGTCCCCTGTTCATATGATTGCTTTGCATTGTTCCCAAGTACATCAATGTCTAATTGAACTGGAATACTGTTTAATATTTTTTCTGTAACCATATCGAATGGTAATGGTAACTGGATTACAATGCCATCAAAATTCTGGTCAATAATTTCTTGGATATTTTTTAAAGCATCATCGGTAGAAACTTTTTCAATATAATGAAACAATTTTGTTTCGATTCCAATCCGTTCTGCAACACGCGATTTGATACTAATGAATTGCAAACTTGCAGGATCATTCCCAAACAATACAAAAGCAACCGATTTTTTCGGTAGGCTTTGTACTTTGTTTTTTAACTCTTGCTCAATATCAAGAGCGATTTTTTTTCCATCGATAATCATAAATGTTTTTTATGAAACTTAAATTACTTTTCGCAAAATCGAATCAATAGCACGTGCAATTGTAACCATATCTTTTTCCTTTTTACCACGAGTCGTTTCTGCAGCTGTTCCAATTCGGATTCCGGACGGATCAACAGGACTACGTGCATCATATGGAATGGTGTTTTTGTTCACAATAATTCCATTTTTTTCGAGCACATCACTTGCAACCTTTCCACTGATTCCCTTTCCACTCATCCATGTATCAATTAATATTAAATGTGAATCTGTACCGCCTGAAATTATCCGCCAACCTAATTTCTGAAGTTCATTTGATAATGCATGTGCATTTTTAATAACTTGCTGTGCATATTTTTTAAATGTAGACGTTTTTGCCTCGGACAATGCTACTGCAACAGCTGCGATCTGATTCATATGTGGACCACCCTGTAATCCTGGAAACACAGCACGATCAATTTTTTCATGTATTTTTCGTTCATCAATCCGTGAAAAAATAAGAGCACTGCGTGGACCACGTAATGTTTTATGAACAGTTGTCATCACCGTATCTGCGTATTTGAACGGATCTGGGTATTGTCCACCTGCTACCAACCCTGCGATATGTGACATATCAATATGTAAATATGCACCAACACTGTCTGCGATTGATTTAAATTTTTTCCAATCAATCACGCGTGGATATGCAGTAAAACCTGCGACGATCAATTCTGGCTTTTCGCATTGTGCAATTTCAGCTAGTTCCTTGTAATTTATTACTTCCTTTTTTTTATCAACGCCATATGGAATTTGTTTCCACCATTTTCCTGTAACTGATGCCTTGAATCCATGAGTTAAATGTCCACCCTGATCCAAACTCATTCCCATAATTTTTGCACCGTATGGAAGTAATGCAGTATAGACTGCAACATTTGCAGGAGAACCAGAAAGTGCCTGAACATTCACTGCCCATTTTTTCGGGTCGAGATTAAACAACGCAAGTGCTCGTTCTATTGTCAGATTTTCAATCTCATCAATATGTTCATTTCCACCGTAAAAACGCTTTCCAGGATAACCTTCTGCATATTTATTGGTAAGTTCTGAACCAAGAGCCTTCAGAACATCATCTGATACATAATTTTCAGAAGCAATCAGATTAATGACACTTTTCTGACGTTTTTGTTCATTCTTTATTAGTTTTTCGACTTTTTTGTCTTTCATGCTGTAACTCTAGCAAATAATCATAAAAAAAGCACTCTTTCGAATGCTTTTATATTTTAGTTACTTTTTCCCCATTGCAATTAATACTTTGGTATAAAGTTTTTCTACAATCTGCTGCTGTTTTTTACCCATTGATGCGTAATGATCCAATCCAGGAGCGGCATTGATTTCAATAATATACCAATGATTTGCAGGTGTTGTAATATCACCTTCGATCATCAAGTCTACCCCACATAATCGCAAGCCCATATCCTTAGTCAATTTGATCGCTTGTTTTTTATAGAAAGGATGAACCTGACTCGTAACATCAATCGATGTCCCACCGGTAGACAGGTTTGCATTGAACAATAATTGTAACGGTTGACCTTTTGGAATAATCGAATCGAATGTAAGTTTTTTCCGCTTCAAGGTCATTTGTAGCCGTGCATCATCTGCCAGAAAAGTTTTATCTCTTCCAGCCTTCAAAAAATCACGTTGCATTCGCTCTAATAATTGTAAAATGGTATGTTTTCCATCACCAACTATCGCTAATGGAATTCGTTCATATGCAGAAATAATTTCATTATCCAAAACAACGACACGGTAATCTTTGCCTACAATTGCTTGTTCGACTAATATTACGTTATCAACCTTGGAAATAGACTTGAAGGTCTTCATAAACTCTGCCTTGGTGTGGACTTTTGTCACGCCGGTTCCTTGGCTCTTGCTGTTGGGTTTCAAAAATACGGGCATGCCCATTTTCTTTGCAAATTCCCATGCATGATCAATAGTTTCATTTGAACCAATTGCTTTTGCCCAACGATCTGAATAAAATTTTCCTCCTGGAATAACTGGATAACCCATGGAATGCATAAAAAATTTTGCATAATCTTTATCTTTAGCTGTATCAGCGGCACCTACTGTATTAATATCAACAGTACTAGCACGGAAATACCTTTTAATACCGTTGGGATATGACAATTGTCCTGCAAATTTCCATTCATTTTCAATGAAAACTTTTATGCCAAGTTTTTTACCAATTTTTACAAAGAGGCCGGACAGTAACGGTGTTCTTGATTGTTTATTTTCTATATTTTTCATAATTTTTTCTTTTTAACAAGATAACATTTTAAAATTAACATGTCAATTCTTTCTATTTGCTATACTATACCCATGAAAACATTCAGCGAAAAAGTCGTAGAGCTCGCACTTTCCATTCCAAAAAGAAGAATTACGACGTATGGAAAACTTGCGAGCCGTGCTGGTGGTGGAAACATGGCGAGCCGCAGTGTGACTCATATTTTAGGAAAAGCGTACATGGCAGGTGAAAAAAATATTCCCTGGCATCGCATTGTCTATGCTGGTGGAAAAGTTTGGATTGATGACGCACATCGCGCAGCGCGAATGAAATTATATAGACAAGAAAAAATTGAAGTAGACGAGAAAGGAAAAATAAAGAATTTTGAAAATAAGTTGTGGGATTTTAAATAAAATAAAAAGCCATCATGGCTTTTTATTTTATTTCTACTTTATTCATTTCACTTCCCCATACAATACTTTCTGCACCAACTGTCATCAATAATTCATTTTGTAATTCTGTATTTCCAAACCATGTTGGCTCTGCGGTTTCTAAATGAACAATCACGCGATCAGATGGCATCAGATTTGCATCTTTACGCATATCCTGAATTTGGCGAACCAAATCACGCATGTCGCCTTCATTACGGAGTTCGTCTGTAATTTCAGTATCAAGCTCTACGGTTCCTGATTCAAGACTTTGTTTTACAACAACTTCCTTTACATTCAATTCATCTCTGATGATATCTAAATATTCATCTGAAAGATTTGATTCTGAAATAAATAATGTTGAAAGTGGCTGGCGGACTTTTACATTTGCCTTTTGTCGCGCTTCCAGTCCAAGCGTTACCAAATCACGAACTAATTGCATTGGCTCAAGCGTGTGATCCACAAGTGAAAAATCTCTCTTGTTATCAATCCATAATTCCAAGTGAACTGAAATTTCATCTCGGTCTTCGTAACGGACCTTACTGAATATTTCCTCGGCAATGAACGGTGCAAATGGTGCAATAGTAATTGCAATATTACGAAGAATTAATCGAGTTACCACCAACGCATCTATTCGGTCTTGTTCATTGTCAGATTTGAACCGGTCGCGACTGCGTCTGATATACCATGTTGAAAGTTCGTTGATAAAATCTCGAATCGATCGTGCCGGTGTCAGTACATCATATGATTCCAATCCTTTTGTAACAACTCCTGCGAGTTCCTCGTATTTTGCAAGAATCCATTTATCCAAAACATTTGGACTGTCGTATGCATTTCGCTCATCTGGATTTGGTAATGTTTCAGGTTTATACATCTCATAAAAACTCACAACGTTCAATAATGGATTGAAAACTTTTTTCTTTACATCATCCAGTGATTTGTCGTCAAAGTTTTTTGTTTCGCCGGGCTGGTTTACAGAATAAAACCAGAATCGTGCGACATCAGCTCCGTATTTTTCAAATATTTCCCACGGACTCACAATGTTGCCTTTTGATTTTGACATTTTTGTTCCGTCAGCTGCCATCAGAAGTCCTAAGCAAATTACATTTTTGTAATTATTGGTTGGTTCATCATCCAACAGGTTCGCAATTGCGTGCATGGTGTAAAACCACCCACGTGTTTGATCGACTCCTTCGGAAATATAATCTGCAGGTTTCGGGTTGAAATTAATTGGTTCGCCTAAATCATGCCCCTGCGCATATGCCATAGCACCTGAATCGAACCATACATCCATAATTGCAGATGTCCGAGTTAATTTTTCACCGTCGAGTTCCAGCTCCACTTGATCAATATATGGTTTGTGAAAATCTAATTCATAATTTTCATTATGTGGTAGTGGTGAAAAATCAATTTCACGGATGTCCGCATTATTAAATGGAAATTCTTTTGGTTCACTTTTTAAAAGTGTTTCAAAAGTAAATCCTTGAGCTGATAATACCAAACCACGAGCTGCAGAATTGTGGGTAACTACCAAAATATTTTTACCCTGATATTGTGAATCGATATCATGTAGGAATTCCCCGCATCGTTTTGTAACATCCTGATATGATTCAAAACCGTCTATTTTAAAGGTGTATCTATTTTCTGATGCGTTACGAATCTGAATGTACTCATCAATAGTTTTTCCTTGGAATTCTTTTCCTACCTGCCATTCAATAATTCGATCATCAGTAATAATCTGATTTGGATTTATTCCGATATTTTCTGCAACAATTTTTGCTGTTTCCTGAGTTCGTACAATTGGTGAAGAAATAATGACATCAATTCCTTTTGCTTTTAATTCTTCCGCAGCTTTTGCAACTTGGGCACGACCTTCCTCGGTCAAATGATTTTCAGGATCACCCATGAAATCCCATACTTTTTCTATATTACTAATTGCCTGACCATGGCGCATTACAAAATACTTGTTTCCAGATTTTTTTGAATATTTTTTTATATCTGCAAGAGAACCAACTACTACACGTTTTGATCCATCTGCGGTTTCCCATACTGGAATCGGTGTTCCCCAGTATCGCTCACGTGAAATTGCCCAATCACGAATTCCATCAAGCCATTCACCAAAACGTCCCTTTTTAATATGATCTGGTTCCCAGTTGATGTTTTCGTTCGCTGCGAGTAATTTATCGCGCAGTGACGACATCCGGAAATACCATGAACCACGTGCGTAATACAACAACGGCGTATTACATCGCCAGCAATGCGGATAACTGTGCGCGTAATTTTCCTTTTTAAATAGCAGGTTTCGTGCTGTTAGATCATTGATGATATCGATTGCAAGAGTCGGTTTTCCAGATTCATCAGATTCCTTTACATAACGACCTGATAGTTTAATTGCATCGGTATCACAACCTGCAATATATTTTCCTTCCTCGTTCACAACATGGAATTTGGGAAGATTGTGTTTTGTCGCAAGCTCAAAGTCATCAGCACCGTACATTGGTGCAATGTGAACAATTCCTGTTCCGTCGGTAGTTGTTACAAAATCTGCTGCATATACTTGGAATGCATTTTCAAGTTTTGGTTTCTGATCTACTGGAAGCAAATCTGACATGAACGGATACAATGGTTCGTATTTCATTCCAACCATCTCACTTCCTTTATGTTCTGCAATGATTTCATATCCTTCTGGTAAATTTTTCAACAATGTCTTTGCAAGAACTAAAATCTCATCGCCTACTTTTGCTTCGACATAATCAATTTCCGGACCAACTGCAAGAGCTATGTTTCCAGGAAGTGTCCATGGAGTAGTCGTCCATGCTAAAAAATATGCATTTTCAAATCCAATAATTGGAAACTTCACATACGCCGTTACATCTTTTACATCCTGATACGCACCTGGTTGATTCAATTCATGAGACGACAAAGCCGTTCCACAACGCGAACACCACGGTAGAATCTTGAAATCTTTATACATTAAATCGTTTCCATGTTGATCCTTTCGTTCTGAAATCTTTTTCACCACACCCCACAATGATTCGATATATCCGTTTTCATACGTAATATACGGATGCTCCATATCAAGCCAATACCCCATACGGTCAGTTAATACTTCCCATTCATCTTTATATTGCCAAACGGATTCCTTACATTGCTTGTTAAATGCCGCAACACCGTATTCCTCGATCTCCTTTTTTGATTTCAAACCAAGAGCTTTTTCAACCTGCAGTTCCACAGGCAACCCATGAGTATCCCAACCCGCACGACGCTGTACGTTAAAGCCACGCATTGTTTTATAACGCGGAATAATATCCTTAAAAGATCGGGCACCTACATGGTGAATTCCAGGACGACCATTTGCAGTCGGCGGTCCCTCAAAAAATACAAAATCACCCATTGGAGATTCCTTTGTAAGAGTCTTTTCAAAAATCTGATTATCTTTCCAGTACTGTAAAATAGACTCTTCACGAGCTGCGGTTTCTGATTTTTGTACACCTTCTGGTGTGAAGTTTTTTGGGTTTGGGTTCATGGTTGACAAAATAGAATAATTATGGATAATAATGAATAAATATTTTTAATGATTAAACTTAAAACTATGTTTAAATTAATTGAAGCATACCCTGCTCTTTTATTTCTAATGATTCCATTAATTATTTTTTTATACAGAAGTGTAAAAAATTTTTACAACAAATGGAAAAGTTTTGACCTTGTTTTTGATCTTGACCTTATTCCTTTGAAATCAAAATGCGAGGAATGTAAAGGTGAAGGCTTAACTTATACTGGTTATTATGATGATCACTGCTTAGGGTTATATTATCCTGACATGTCAGAAGAGGAAAAAGAAAAAATTCTTGGAGGACCTCTATATGATCCAGTTAAATGCGAAATTTGCAAAGGTACAGGATCTATAAAAACTGAAAGAATAATGATTTAAAAAAACTCGTCCACGAATCACGACTAAAAAGTCATGGTTCAAGGACGAGTTTTCTTTTGCTCGTGGTACCACCTTGGTTCTGTGTGGGAAATTGCTACGCAATTTCCCACACACTCATTCTGCTGTAACGGGCGTTCCCGCTCGAATCTACTAACCAATTAAGGCGTTCTGTCGAGTGCTCTGGAGTGATTAGTTCCTTCGTTGCTTATATTGCAACTGTATCACACACAGATTAAAGACTCAAGCATGATTTGACAAAGTATTTTTTACACGTAAAGTAAATAAAAAATTATGGGAAAGAGAAAAAGAATCGTTCGGGAACAAAAAGTTGATCCTGCAACACTATTTGATTTTTCAAAGAAAAAAAATGAGGAAACTATTCCTCAGCATGTTCCTAAAAAAATCATAGGGTTAGGCGGTCTAATAGCAATAAAGAAAAAATGTGATTGTGGTTTTTATCAACCCACCAGCACAAAAGGACTTATAATTAATGACTGTAAAAATTGCGGTGGAAAACCACCTACTCGGGTATTTGGCCGTTAGTATTCAAAATGCACATGGAAACATATGCATTTTTTTGTGGCTTAATGGTATACTGTACATGTTATGAACGTACTTTTCATAGGATTTCTTTTATTAATGGTTTTCGTGATTGGTGCTACAGCAGCACTGATGTGGCATTGGAAAAAATACATGCCTGAATCCAGCCGTGGTGCAGGGATTTTTACTATTTATATGGTCGGACTTGCAGTGCTCATCATGGCATTGTTTACCAATATTTCTAATTTGTAATATTCTATGAACACTTTTCAACTTGGCCCAGACGAACATGTTATTGCGATTTTTAGAAAGCATCCATTTTATCTATGGGTTTCAGGTATAAAATATGCAGTGCTTGCATTATTACCATCCATTGCTGCACCGTTTCTCAGTGATACTACTGGAAATTTTGGTGGATTTGGAATGACGTTATATCTTGGATTTTTAATTGTACTGTGGATTGGATTTTTTATTGAGTGGACAGATTTTATGTTGGATACATGGATTTTAACCAATGAACGATTAATCGATGTCGAACAAATTGCATTGTTTTCTCGTCGTGTTTCCACATTATCTCTTGATAGAATTCAGGATATCACTATCGAAGAATCTGGTTTTTTGGAAACACTTCTTGGTATTGGTAATGTTTTAATCCAAACCGCCAGTGAAATAGAACAGTTTCAAGTCAAAGGAGCTAGAAACCCAGTACAGATAAAAGATATGATCCAGCAAGCCTATCGTGAGGGACGTGAGGATATTTTGAACGAAATTGCACACCTGCAACGGTAACTTGCATAAAAATATAAATCATGCGATACTGCCGCTATGTATTTTATGCCCGACCGTGAAAACGTAAGTGCTAAATACGGTCGAGTATTATCTGGAGAATCTCCTATCATTATGCAAAACAATTTGTACGTTAGTTCCCTAGCTTGGGCAACTACTGATGATACATTGCGAGCTTACTTTGCCACTATCGGTGAAGTAAAATCTGCAAGTGTTATCAAAGACAAAATGTCAGGACGTTCACGAGGTTTCGGATTCGTAGAAATGGCAACTGAAGAAGCAGCAGCTGAAGCAGTAGCTAAATTAAACGAAACTGATTTAGACGGTCGCATCATTCGTGTTGCAATCGCTCAACCACGTGAAGAACGACCACGACGTGAATTCAACAACGCTGCGTAAGCCGTGTTACCAAAAAACTGCCTTATGGCGGTTTTTTGGTATATAAAAAGACTACCAATACTGGTAGTCTTACTTCTTATTTAATTGCTGTATTTGATTGTTTCTTCATCTACAATATGATTAGTGCCGTGTTCACCTGCAGAAATTAAATCTGCGTACGGTCCTTTTTGGGTTAGTAACTCTTGATGAGTACCATCCTGTGCAACGTGACCATTATCTAATACCAAAATTCTGTCTAGATTTCTAATAGTTGATAATCGATGCGCGATTACAATAACTGTTTTCCCTACAAATTCTTTTTCAAGTATTTCCAAGATTTCAGTTTCAGTGATCACATCCAGTGCTGAAGTTGCCTCATCTAATATGAGTATTGGAGCATTTTTCAAAATAGCTCGAGCGATTCCAATACGCTGTGCCTGACCACCGGATAATTTGGTTCCTTTTTCACCAACCATAGTATGATAACCTGTTGGAACACCATTTTCTTTTGGGGTATCATTCATAATAAAATTATGAATGCGAGCTCTTTTTGCAGCCTGAATAATTTCTTCATCTGTTGCATCATGTTTTGCAAATCTAATATTCTCCATAATAGTTCTATTAAAC